>CAYMQO010000124.1:0-6386 GCA_964392405.1 uncultured Marinobacter sp. | reverse complement strand
AGATCGAATCGGTCATGGATTCTCATCGGTCCCGATAAAAAAATGCTGCGGTACGAAACCGTACCGCAGCGCTGTGGGTCGGATTATAACCGTTCTGGCTGCCTAATAGTTAGCGGGCAGCCGCGCCCTGGGCCCGGGCGACATTTTTTTCCTTGTGCTTGAGGATCTGCCGGTCAAGCTTGTCCACCAGCGTGTCGATGGCCGCGTACATGTCATCGTTCTCGGCCTTGCCATGAATTTCGCCACCTGCAACGTGCAGGGTGGCTTCTGCAATCTGACGAACCTTATCGACTTTTAATGTGACGTAACAATTGCTGATGTGGTCGAAGTGGCGCTCAAGCCGCTCGAATTTTTCGTTTACGTAGCTCTTCAGGGAGGGAGTCAGTTCAACATGATGTCCGGAAATGTTCAGTTGCATGGGCTTCTCCTGTTAGTGTCAGACCCTATCTTCAGACCAGTCGTTTCCGCTCATTAGAGGGCGGAATTTGCATGGCTTCACGGTACTTTGCGACCGTTCGCCTCGCCACCTGGATGCCCTGCTCTCCCAGCATGGTGGCGATCTTGCTATCACTGAGCGGCTTTTTCGGAGTTTCTGCCGCGATCAGTTTACGTATCATGGCGCGAATCGCCGTTGATGAACATTCCCCGCCCTGATCCGTACTGACATGGCTCGAGAAGAAATACTTCAGCTCAAATATGCCGCGGGGCGTGTGCATGTACTTTTGTGTAGTGACCCGGGAAATGGTGGATTCATGCATTTCCACCGCCTGGGCGATGTCCGACAGAATCAGGGGTTTCATCGCCTCTTCCCCATGTTCCAGAAAACCCTGCTGATGTTCAACAATTCGTGTTGCGACTTTTAGCAGGGTTTCATTCCGGCTCTGTAAGCTCTTGATAAACCACTTGGCTTCCTGAAGCTGATCACGCATATAGGTATTGTCAGCGCTGCTGTCCGCCCGGCGTATAAGTGAAGCATAGCTCGCATTGACACGGATACGTGGCGCAATGTCAGGATTCAGTTCCACCCGCCAGCGGTTTTTGTCCTTGCGTACGATCACATCGGGTATGACGTAGTCAGGCTCTGACTGGTCCAGTGCATTGCCAGGGCGGGGATTGAGGGACGTGATCAGTTCCAGCACTTCCCTCAGCTGGTCTTCCTTGAGACGGCTGCGCCGCAGCAGCTGTGCGTAGTCGCGGTTACCCAGCAGGTTGATATAGTGGGTGACCACCAGCCTGGCCTTGTCCAGCCAGGGCGTGTCGGCAGGCAACTGGTTCAGCTGGATAAGCAGGCAGTCCTGCAGGTCCCGGGCGAAGACCCCTGGCGGATCAAAATGCTGAAGCCGGCGCAGCACCGCTTCCACTTCATCCAGCTCAACCGGGTCATCATCGGTAATATCCTCGAGGCCGGTGTGAATTTCTTCTGGTGAAACGGTCAGATAACCCCGCGCGTCCACCGCATCCAGCAACGCATGGGCAATGGCCCGGTCCCGCTCGGTCATGGGGGTCAGGTTGAGCTGCCACTCCAGGTGGTCCTGCAGGGTTTCCGTCGCCGGGTTGCGGCTGTCGAAGTCCATGTCGTTGTCGTCATCGCCCCGGGATACCGGAGCCGGCGCGGACTGGTAGATATCATCCCAGGCGGTATCGACCGGCAGGTCATCGGGAATGGTTTCGGCGCTGTTGTTATCGGCAGACCACTCGGACTCGTCCCAGTTGTCGTCACTGCTGGTCGGTTCGTCCGCGTTCGCGCGTTCCTGCGTGTCAGCCTGGTCGCTATTCTGTTCCTGGGGAGAGTCATCCTGGTCGTCTTCGGTGGACTCCAGCATGGGGTTGGACTCAAGGGCCTGCTGGATTTCCTGCTGCAGGTCCAGGGTGGACAGCTGGAGCAAACGAATCGCCTGTTGCAGTTGCGGGGTCATCGTCAGGCTCTGACCCATCTTTAACTGTAAGGAGGCTTTCATCACCATGAGTTCACGTCCATTACCCGTCTGAGATCACCTTAACACCTGTTGGCTTCGAACCAGCTGATTCAGCTCAAAGAACGGTTCGAATTAGAAAAAAGCCAGTGTTACCCGATACTTGTATTTACCAAGCAAGTTCTTTGCCGAGTGTACCGTCTTGCCGGGTTGAGCACAATGTCGCCACAGGACCCACTCATTTCCGTCACAGAATGTCTCTTGCGACATCAGGCTCAGAGCCGGAACTCGTTTCCGAGATAGACTTCCTTCACTTGCTGGTTCGCAAGCACTTCTTCTGCCGTCCCCGAGGCGATGATGTGCCCACTGCTGACGATGTAGGCTTTCTCGCAGATGTCGAGGGTTTCCCGTACGTTATGGTCAGTGATCAGGACGCCAATGCCTTTGTCCCGAAGATGGCGGATGATCTGTTTGATATCGCTGACGGAAATCGGGTCAACCCCCGCAAAGGGTTCGTCCAGCAGGATAAAGGCGGGCTCCATGGCGAGCGCGCGGGCGATCTCCACCCGACGCCGCTCACCGCCGGAGAGCGCCATGCCGGCGCTGTCGCGGATATGGGTGATATGGAACTCCTGCAGCAGTTCTTCCATTTTTTCTTCCCGCTGGCGGCGACTCAGATCCTTGCGGGTTTCCAGGATGGCCAGCAGGTTGTCGCTGACGGACAGCTTGCGGAAGACAGAAGCCTCCTGGGGCAGGTAGCCGATACCCGCGCGGGCACGGCCGTGCATGGGCAGGGCGGTGATGTCCTTGCCATCGATGCTGATGTGGCCCCGGTCGGCCGGCACCAGCCCGACGATCATGTAGAAACAGGTGGTCTTGCCGGCTCCGTTGGGGCCCAGCAGGCCGACAATCTGGCCGCTCTCGATACTGAGCGACACATCGATGACGACCTTTTTCTGCTTGTAGCTCTTGGCGAGGTGGTTCGCCTGCAATAATGCCATGGAAGTCTGCCGTCAGTTTCCGTCAGAGGAATTGCTGCCTCGCGGCTGTATCACCATCTCAACACGGCCAGAGCCTTCGCCGCTGTCCGTACGGCCTTCGCCGGTGACGATGCGGTTCGCCGTATCGTAAAGGATGACCGCACCGCGGAATTCATCCTGACCCTGCTCCACCACGGCCTGCTTTTCGAAGCGCAGCAGGTTCTCGGCGGCGGAATAATGGATCTCAAGGGCTTCGGCGTGCACCGGACCCTCCGTCGGGGTAGCGGGCCGGTCATAGGTGGCCGGCCGTCCCCGGGCGTGAATCCGGTCCAGTCCGTCCGCACCACGGAACACATCTACCCGGTCTGCGGTCAGTTGCACTTCACCCTGGCGGACGTCCACATTTCCCCGGTAAATAGCCGTACCCTGGTTGTCGTCCAGGCGTGCGGAATCGGCGGTAATGCGGATTGGCAGATCGGAGTTCATATCGAAGGCGGCAGCCGGCACAGGCAGCGCCGCCATGAGCATGAACGCGGGCAGGGCGCGAAGCGGGTTACTGGCGAGTTTCATAAATTCCTTCAACGTCGTTCTCCAGTTCCAGCACCCGGTCGTCAAACCAGCCAGTCAGGCCGCGAGCGTGGGTGGTGTTCCCCGGTGATGTGATCGTTACCGGGAGGTCTGTGGTGGCGGTACGGGTGGCATTATCAATGCGAAGGTGTTCGGTACGCAAGACGGCGTCACCTCCTTCCACCCGCCGTATGACTTCGACATCGCCTTCCAGGTCCATGAGTTCAGCCGCCATATCATACCGGCCGGTACGGGCGCTCATCAGCCAGCGGAGATTCGCCTCATAGTCGAACAGAGTGCCGTCGGGGGTTGCCAGAATCGCTTCATTACGGTCATCGAATTGTTCCGTGCGCGGGCTCGACAGCACCACCTTGAGCCGGCCGTGGCTGTCAAAGGATCGAAAAACACCTTCATTAACGAAGGTGTCCGGCTCCGATTCGCCCCGTAAGGCAACCGCTTTGCTGTCCATGGACCGGGGGTCATCGCTTTGCCAGATCAGATAGCCCAGCACCAGCGCTGCGATAATAACCCCGGGCCGGCGGATTTCCGGGCGAGCCAGTACTTCCAGCACCCGGGCGGGAAGGGGCCGGTTGTCCTGCCCGCTCACCGGGTGCTCTCCAGCCAGCGGCCAAGCTCTGCGTCGAGGCTGCCCCGGGATGACAACAGAAGATCCGTGAGCTCACGGACAGCGCCGGTGCCCCCGGACGCTTTGGTGCAGTAATCCGCATGCTTGCGTACGAACCAGTGGGCGTTGGGCACGGTGACGCCAAGGCCGGCATAGCGAATTGCTGCCAGGTCGGGCAGATCGTCACCCATGTAGGCGATTCTGTCCGGGGAAAGCTGCCACTCCCGGCTGATTTCCTGCAGCGCGACCAGTTTGTCTTCCCGGCCCTGTAACAGGGTGCCAATGCCCAGATCATTCATTCGCCGTTCGGTGAGGGGGGAACTGCGGCCGGTAATGACGGCGATATCAATGCCGGCGGCCATGGCCTGCTTTATGCCGAGGCCGTCCAGAATATTGAACGCCTTGATCTCATCGCCGCTGGCCGAAAACAGCAGGGAACCGTCGGTCATGACTCCGTCCACATCCAGTACCAGCAAGGAAACCGACGCGGCTATTTCGGCGAGGTGTGCCGGTAACCCGGGAGCAAACGTCATATCAGATCACCCCTGCCCGCAACAGATCGTGCATATTGATGGCTCCGATAAGCTGATCATTCCGGTTCAGCACCGGCAGGGCGTTGATCTTCAGTTCTTCCATCACATGCAGTGCTTCAGCGGCGAGCTGGTCATCATGGATAACCCGCCCGTTGCGCGTCATAACGTCCCGGATCAGGGTTTTCTGGATATCAATGGACCGGTCCAGGGTGCGGCGCAGGTCGCCGTCGGTAAAGATGCCCACCAGCTTGCCTTCCTCGTTTACCACGGTGGTCATGCCCAGACCCTTGAGGGAGATCTCCAGCAGCGCTCCGGCCAGTGGCGTATTCTCCCGCACGCGGGGGATGCGGTCGTCGGTGTGCATGATGTCCGAGACCCGCAGCAGTAATCGCCGCCCAAGGGCACCGCCGGGATGGGAGAAGGCGAAGTCCTCGGCGCTGAATCCCCGGGCTTCCAGCAAGGCAACCGCCAGGGCATCACCCATAACGAGGGTCGCGGTGGTGCTGGAGGTGGGGGCCAGCCCCAGCGGGCAGGCTTCCAGTTCCACGCCAACGTCAAGATTGGCGACTGCCTCCCGGGCGAGGGTAGAGCCCGGGTTGCCCGTCATACTGATCAGCGGCGCGCCCATGCGTTTGATCAGCGGAAGAATCGTGAGTACTTCGCCGGTATTGCCGGAGTTGGAAATGGCCAGCACCACGTCCTGGCTGGTGATCATGCCGAGATCACCGTGGCTGGCTTCCCCTGGGTGTACAAAGAAGGACGGCGTACCGGTACTGGCGAGGGTGGCCGCGATCTTGTGACCAATATGGCCGGACTTGCCCATGCCTGTGACGACGACGCGCCCCTTGCACGCCATGATCACTTCACAGGCCTGCACAAAACTGTCGTTGATGCGGTCGGTCAGAGCTTCAACAGCCTTGAGTTCAATATTGATGGCGTTCAGGGCGGCAGAAATGAACGGTTTTTTCATGAATCTCCTGGTGCGGTGCCGGCGCTGTAGCCGGTCTCAACGAAAGCCCATCATAGGGCGGAAAGTATAACACCAACAACTCATGGATACGGCGGTTCCAACCTCGGCCAAGGAATTGAAAGGCAGCTATCTTCACAAAGTTTAACAGGGGCGGACATTGAGCTATGGGGTCAGTTCGCATACTGTAACGCCAAATCTCCGGTGGTAACGGTATGGTTGACAATCCCTATATTTATCTGGAAGACGTTGTTTTTACCCGGGGCAATCGGCGGATTTTTGATGGCGTCACCCTCTCGATCCCCCGCGGCCGGATTACTGCCATCATGGGCCCCAGCGGTACCGGCAAGACAACACTGCTCAGGCTCATTGGCGGGCAGTTACGCCCCGATAGCGGCACCGTACAGGTCAATGGTCAGGACGTGCCATCCCTGGGGCGCAAGGCCTTGTATCGCCTGCGCGAGGGCATGGGCATGCTGTTCCAGAGCGGCGCGCTGTTTACCGATCTGAGTGTGTTTGAAAACGTGGCTTTTCCGCTGCGGGTTCATACCCGTCTTCCGGACGACATGATCCGGGATATCGTCCTGATGAAGCTCGAGGCGGTCGGACTGCGTGGCGCCCGGGAGTTGATGCCTTCCGAGCTTTCCGGCGGCATGACCCGCCGGGTGGCCCTGGCCCGGAGCATCGCCCTCGACCCGGAACTGATCCTGTACGATGAGCCCTTTGCGGGGCAGGACCCCATCGCCATGGGGGTGCTGGTCAAGCTTATCCGCGAACTTAACGCCACCATGGGGCTGACCA
>CAYMQO010000123.1:4644-6389 GCA_964392405.1 uncultured Marinobacter sp. | reverse complement strand
AAGGTGCTAAGATTCTGGCTGACAGTGTGGACGAAATCATGCAGGAAGGGATCAGCCAGGCATCGTAAGGCGCTGGCGACCGGGATGGTCGATTGGTCTGCTTCCTGGCGAATCCGGGACGCAGCTGGTTCGGCGGGGCACGGTGTTACGGACTCCCTGGCCATTCACTCTGCAGGATATAAATGGAACTACCATGACTAGCCAACTGCATACCGTCGAGAAAATCGGCGGTACCTCCATGAGCAACTACGAGGCGGTGCGCGATAACATCATTATCGGCGACCTCGAGCATGATGAACTCTACCAGCGCATCTTCGTGGTTTCTGCCTACGGTGGCGTGACCAACGAGCTTCTGGAGCACAAGAAAACCGGTGAACCCGGCGTCTATGCCCTGTTTGCGGATGCGGAATCCGACTGGGCCTGGGGCGACGATCTCACCAAGCTGGTGAAATTCGTTACCGACATCAACGGCGAGCTGTTTACCGACCCCATGCTCAAGCAACAGGCCGACCAGTTTATTACCGACCGGATCGAAGGCGTGCGTGGCTGTCTGATCGACCTGCAACGCCTGTGTTCCTACGGCCAGTTCCAGCTGGAAGAGCATCTGCTGACGGTACGGGAAATGCTGGCGGGTATCGGCGAAGCCCACAGTGCCTTTAACACTGCGCTCAAGCTGCAGCAGGAAGGCATCAACGCGCGTTTTGTCGACCTCACCGGCTGGCGCGATAACGAACTGCTGCCACTGGATGAAAAGCTCAAGCAGGCCTTTGATGCTGTCGACCTGAGCCGCGAGCTGCCCATTGCCACCGGCTACGTTCAGTGCAAGGAAGGCCTGATGCGGACCTTTGACCGGGGCTACAGCGAGATGACGTTCAGTCGTATCGCCGTGATTACCAACGCCCGCGAGGCCGTCATCCACAAGGAATACCATCTCAGTTCAGCGGACCCCAATATCGTGGGTGCCGACAAGGTCGTCCCGCTGGGGCGCACCAATTACGACGTGGCAGATCAACTGGCCAACCTGGGTATGGAAGCCATCCACCCACGGGCCGGCAAGGGCCTGCGTCAGAATGAAATTCCCCTGCGGGTGAAGAACACCTTTGAGCCGGAGCACACGGGTACCCTGATCACAGGGGATTACCTCAGTGACAAGCCACGGGTGGAGATTATTGCCGGTGCCAAGGGCGTGTTCGCCGTGGAAGTCTTCGATCAGGACATGCAGGGCGAGCCCGGCTACGACCGCAAGATCCTGGAGGTTCTGAGCCGCTTCAAGGTACGCTTTGTCTCCAAGGACACCAACGCCAATACCATTACCCATTACGTGGACAGCACACTCAAACACGTCAAACGGGTAGTGAATGCGCTGGAAGAGACCTTCCCGAACGCGGAACTCAATACCCGTAAGGTGGCTCTGGTCTCGGCGGTGGGTTCGGATATGAAGGTGCCGGGCATCCTGTCCCGTTCGGTGAAGGCGCTGGCGGATGAAGAGATCAGTGTGCTGGCGGTCCACCAGAGTATGCGCCAGGTGGATATTCAGTTTGTGGTGGACGAGGACAACTATGAGAAAGCCATCGTGGCCCTCCACGGTGCGCTGATCGAACCTCACAACCATGAGTATGCCATTGTAGCGGCATGAACCGACGCCAGCGGCTATGGCGTTTTGCCAGCCGCTGGATGGTTCCTGTTTTGCTTTGACGGGGCCCGGGCGGATGGCCGCGTTTCTGATGGATTACGGCGGGCCCAGG
>CAYMQO010000123.1:0-4544 GCA_964392405.1 uncultured Marinobacter sp. | reverse complement strand
CTCAGGGACTCCCCCCGCTCCTGCATGTCCAGCCACGCCTGCGCGTTGCGAATGATGGACTCCACTTTCAGGCGATTGCGGATAATGCCCGGGTCAGCAAGCAACTCTGCCTTTTTGCGGGCGTCATACCGGGCAATTCTGTCTGCATCAAAACTATCGTAGGCAGCGCGGTAACCTTCCTGTTTGCGGAGAATGGTAATCCAGCTCAGGCCCGCCTGCTGGCCGTCCAGGCAGAGCTTCTCGAACAGGGCCTGGTCACTGGTTTCCGGACGCCCCCAGATACGGTCGTGGTAATCCACATAGAGCGGGTCGGTGCCGCACCAGGGGCAGCGGTCTGGGTTGTGGCCCATGAGATGGTCCTCAGTCTGCGTTGGTATCCCGCTGGCTCATCGGACAGAGGGACCAGGGCTGTTCCGACAGTTGCTCCAGTTCCGCCGGCTCCAGATGGGTTTCGTCTCCGGAATGCACCAGGTGGAGGCCGGGTACGGATTCGGATTGGTCGCCCTGCCACACCAGCGCAATCATATAGCCTTCGGCCTGGGTCAACGCTGCGTTCCAGCTCTCGCCGGTCCGATCACCTGTCAGTTCAAGGTTGGGGCCAACGGACAGTGTCTGCAGGTTGTTGGCGATACCGCGGCCCGTTGCCTTGAGCCAGGCTTCCTTCAGGGTCCAGGCCTGCAGGAAGTTGTCCGGGTCCGGGCTGTCCAGCAGCCAGTCCTGCTCTTCTTCTGAAAACCACCGTTTGACGATACGACGCCAGTTGATGTCCCGGAACAGGGGCTCGATATCGACACCGACGCCGGGCCGGGATGAGACGCCGCAGGCTGACGTGCCGTGGCTGTGGCTCAGCGACAGGTGCCAGCCTTCGGGTTCGGCGGAGGCCAATGGCCGGCCGTGCACCGGACGACACAGGTGGGGCGCCCGCCCGCTGACGCCATACAGCGCCTGGCGGATCAGCCACCGGCTGTGAACAAACTCCGTCAGCCGGCCGGTGGCCATGCCAGAGGCAACTTCCTGCTCGTAGGTGCTCAGCCAGTCCGGGAAGTGGTCCTGCTCCAGCGGCTGACGTCCGAGCCACACCGAAACCGATGGCGTGTCAGGGTTGGAGGCGTTGAATGGTCCAGCCATGTTCACTCCTGAGGTACTCAAACCGGTCATGCAGGCGGCTGGGGCGCCCCTGCCAGAATTCGATACGCTGGGGAATTACCCGGTAGCCACCCCAGAACGAAGGCAACGGTATTTCGCCGTCACCAAAGCGGCGTTTGATCTCTGCTACCTTCTGTTCCAGCAACCCACGGGAGCTGATCACCCTGCTCTGCTCGGAAACCCAGGCGCCAAGCTGGCTGCCCCGGGGCCGGCTGGCGAAATAACGCAGGGATTCGGTATGGCTGACCCGGCTTACCGGCCCCTGGACGATAACCTGGCGGTTAAGGCCAATCCAGGGGAACAGCAGCGCAGCTTTGGGATTTTCTTCCAGCTCCTTCGCCTTGCGACTGCCATAATTGGTATAGAATACAAATCCGTCGCGATCGAAGAACTTCAGCAGTACGGTGCGAACGTCTGGCTGCAGGTCGGCGCCCGTAGTGGCCAGCGACATGGCGTTGGGTTCAAGGATGCCGGCCTCGCGGGCCTGGTTGAACCAGAGTTCGAATTGACGGATCGGGTCCTCGTCCAGGTGTTCCCGGTCGAGGCCTGCGCTCTCGAAATCGCGGCGCATATCACCTATATCCATTGGGCATTCCTGATATAAAGGTTGGGTTCGAATCGACGCTTCTATATTCTTTCAGGATCGCGCGCGCTTGAGAACCTCAAAGGAGTTGATGAAGTGACCGAGACCACCCGACGTAAACCCGCCTGGCGCCAGTGGTGGTTCTGGCTGCTGGTGTTGGTGCTGGCCTGGTTGGTCGCCGGGTTTGGGCTGGTCCCCATGTACCTTTCGTCGGCCGTTCCCGAGCGGGCGCAGCAGGCCCTTGGCTGGGACCTGGAAACCGGCGACATTCACTTTAACCCCTTTACGTTCACCCTGTCGGCAGAGAATGTCAACGCGACGGACAGCGGTGGCGAGCGCGTATTTGCCGCGGATGAGGTTGCCCTTAACCTGGGTCTCCTGCAGTTTATCCGGGGTTCCTTCAATGCTCAGGCGCTGTCCCTTGAGAACCCCTTCCTGCGTCTGGATATCCTGCCTGACGGCGGCACCAACCTGATGAATGACTGGCAGCAACACGGCGGCGCCGGGAAGGCCGGTCAGGATGGCGATGCACTGGCATGGCAGCTTGGTGAGGGCCGCGTCAGTAATGGCCGCCTGCAACTGCGGCGACTGGCCGAAGACGAGGGAGAGTCGCGCACGTTTACTCTGGATGCACTGGATCTGAGCATAACCAATGTGGCCGGTACGCACCAGGATCAGGCAGGCAGCTATACCCTGCAGGCAGTACTTGAGAACCAGAAACTGGAAGCCAGTGGCAGCCTGAACATCGAGCCGTTATGGTCCAATGGCCGGCTGGCGTTAACCCGGGTCAGCGCCGACGCACTGCAGAACTGGCTCGGGGGATATCTGCCCTGGCGTATCAACAGCGGCCGTGTCTCCTTTGAAACCGCGTATCAGTTCGCCCATGACGACCGCGGCGTGGCCCTGGCGACCCGGGATGGCCAGCTTGATGCCCGCAACCTGGAACTGACCGATCCCCAGGCGCCGGAACAGGTGCTGGCCAGTGCCGAGCGCCTGACCATGCAGGCGGTGGCCTACAACCTGGACGGCCCGGAGCTGGTGATTTCCGCCATCGCCGGCGAGTCGCTCCACCTGGATCTGGTCACGACTGCGGAAGGCGGCCTGAACCTGACCCGCCCGCTGCGAACCGGAGACGCCGGTAATGCTGAGGAGCCGACAGAAGAGGCGCAGGCTGGCAGCGCGCTGCGCTGGTCCGTCGGTCGCCTGGATATCAGCAACGGCACCATCGACTGGCGGGATGAGCGACCGGAGACACCGGTAGAGCTGACGCTGCAGGACGTGGAACTGAATCTGGGCGCCATGACGGAACAACTGGAGGAGCCTATCGCCTATCAGGCCCGGGCCACTCTGGCCCAGGGCGGTTCGGCATCCGCCAACGGCCAGTTTACGCTGGCGCCACTGACATTCGAGGGCGGCGTGAACCTGGATCAGCTTCAACTGACGCCATTCAACGCTTATCTTGCCGAAATCAGCGAGCTGGAAGTACGGGAAGGCATGCTGAACCTGTCCGGTAACATTGATATCGACGTGCAGGACTCACCGCTGACGGGCACCTTCAGCGGGCAGGGCAGCATTAGCCTGTTCAGCGGCCGTTTGCCGGACGAGGATGAGAGTACCATCGCCTGGCGCGAACTACGGCTGGAGCCCATCGAGTACAACTTCTCGCCGGCCCGGCTGGAGCTGGGCACCGTCACCCTGTCAGAGCCGGAACTGGGCGTGGTGCAGTACCCGAACCGGCCGTTGAATCTGGTGCGGGTGCTGGGAGCCGGGGAAGAAGGCGAGGCGGATGACGAGGCGGCGCCGTCATTGATCTTCCGGTTGCGGCAGCTTGATCTGTCCAACGGAGAGATCCGTTACACTGATCACACCCCACAACCGTCTTTCACCATTCGTCTGCACGACTTACAGGCATCGGTTGCCGGGCTGAGCAATATCACCCCGCAACAGGGCCGTTTTACCCTGCGGGGCATACTGGAAGAGTCCGGCAAGTTCCAGGCCAGCGGCACGCTGGCAACCCTGGGCACCCGTGGCCAATCCGAAATCGATGCCAGTCTTACGGATCTCTCCATGTCCGTGCTGAACCCCTACTTCAGCTTTTATCTGGGTTACCGGGTCGACAGCGGCAAACTCTCTGCCGAGGGCCATTACGAACTGAAAGGGACGCAACTGGACGCCACCAATAAACTGGTGCTTGAGCGGCTGGAGCTGGGTGAGCAGGTACAGAGCGACTCGGAGATCACCGCACCGGTCCGCCTCGGTCTTGCCCTGCTGCGGGATGATAAAAACCGTGTTGAGCTGGATATCCCGGTCAACGGTAATCTCACCGACCCGCAATTCAATCTGGGGCCGGTCATGATGCGTACGCTACGGGCGTCCTTGGTGAAAGCCGCCCTGTCACCGTTCAATCTGCTGGGAGCCATCGTGGACGTCGGTGACTACAACCCGGAGGATCTCGGCGGGGTGTCGTTTCTGGCAGGTGAAACTACACTGGGCATGGGTGAATACACCAAGATGGAAACCGTCGCCCAGATTCTTGAAGCCCGGGAGGAAATCGTGCTGACGATTCGCGGCATCGCCCTTGAGTCCGTGGACCGGCCCGCCCTGCAGCGATTAATGGAAGAGGATCAATCCGTGCCAGAGGGTGCGCTGGAGGCACTCGCGACCCACCGGGGCACCAGCCTCAAGCGTCTGCTGACAGAGGAATACGAGGTAGCGGAAGAGCAGATCTTCCTGAAGGCGCCGGAAGTACGGCCAGGAGAAGCCCAGGAAGGACCTGTGACCATCGAGTTTGAACTGGAATCCCGATGACCCGTCC
>CAYMQO010000122.1:0-6414 GCA_964392405.1 uncultured Marinobacter sp. | reverse complement strand
ATCGGTACCTACATCAAGTCCGCACAGGAGTCCCACGCTGATGTGGGTGACAAGTCCAACGATGGGGTACGTATCAACGGGCGCGAGCTGCGCTGCCGCGTCGTGGGCGAGGGTGGCAACCTGGGCATGACCCAGCTGGCGCGGGTTGAGTATGCGCTGAACGGCGGGCACCTGAACACGGACTTTATCGACAACTCCGGTGGTGTCGATTGCTCCGACCACGAGGTCAACATGAAGATCCTGCTGAACCGGATTGTCGATAGCGGTGACCTTACGGAGAAGCAGCGTAACATCATGCTGGAGGACATGACCGAAGAGGTCGCCCATCTGGTCCTCACCAACAACTATCGCCAGACCCAGGCCCTCAGTGTTGCCAACCATGAGGTTGTTGATCGTCAGGAAGAGTACCGGCGGTTGATCAACGGGCTGGAGGTGGAAGGCAAGCTCAACCGTGAGCTGGAATTCCTGCCGGACGACGAGGCTCTGGAAGACCGCAAGACGGCAGACCAGGGCCTGTCCCGTCCGGAACTGGCCATCCTTATGGCCTACGTCAAGGCGGACCTGAAACAGACCCTGATCGACAGCGATCTGCCGGACGATCCGTTACTGATACCGGAAATGTACAAGGTCTTTCCCGGAGCCATGGTAGAGGCTTTCCCGGAAAAGCTGAAAGGCCACCAGCTGCGGCGGGAAATCATCGCTACCCAGATTGCCAACGATATGGTCAACCATATGGGCATTACCTTTGTGAACCGCCTGAGCCAGTCCACCGGAGCGGACGCCGCGGCCATTGCCCTGGCGTGGATTATTGCCCGGAATGTGTTCCGGCTTGAGCACTGGTGGGGCAAGATCGAGGCGCTGGACTTCAAGGTGCCTGCCGAGTTGCAGATCCAGCTCATGAACGAACTCATGCGGCTGATACGTCGGGCGGTTCGCTGGCTGCTGCGTAATCGCCGTAGTGAGCTGAACATCCAGTCCCATCTGGACCGGTTTACCGACAATATCGCAGCGATTTCATCCGATCTCCCGGAATATCTGGGCTCAGCCGCCAGCGAGGCGTTCGAGCAGGACTTTGAGAAACTGGAACAGCAGGGCGTGCCGGCAGACCTGGCGGCCATGGTGTCCGGCAGCTCTTACCTGTATTCCGCACTGGGTATTATTGAGGTTCACGAGAACACCGGCGTACCGCTGAAGACCGTGGCCAACCTCTACTTCACCCTTGGGGAACGGCTGGATCTGGGCTGGTTTGCCGCGGCTATTGCCGAGCTCCGGCCCGGGTCCCACTGGCAGGCCCTGGCCCGGGAGAGTTTCCGGGAGGATCTCGACTGGCAACAGCGCTCGCTGACCGCCGGGGTATTGAGAATGGCAGAGGGTAAGGATCAGGTGGATGAAGCACTGGAATCCTGGATGACGCAGCATGAGAGCCTGATCCGCCGCTGGGAGGATATGCTGGCGGAACTCAAGGGCACGCGCCAGCCGGAGTACGCCATGTTCTCCGTGGCGCTCCGGGAGCTGCTGGATCTGGCCCAGAGCAGCATCCACGCGTCCATCGCTGAGTGACGTACAGGCACCGGTGATCACCCGATCCCGGTGCCGGCGCTATGCCCGGGGTGTCGCCAGGGTGTTGCGCTTGTGCCGGGAATGCCGTTCAATTCGCCTCACTGAAACCATGGCTGAGGGAAAAGATGACGGCTCGAAAGGCTTCCAACCGGGACCAGAGTGGCGGGCGTAACGCCCTGGCAGCACTCGCGCGAAATGCCGGGCTATTGACCGGTCGGGTTGGCCTGCTGGGCTTGCCGGTTGCAGAACTGCCGGATTTACCACCAGGTCCCTTGCCGCTGGTAATCACTGAACACGCCGGCCTGGCGGCTGCGCTGGAACAACGGGGCGACAGCCAGGTTCGGTTCGGTTATCAGGTACCTGCGTCAGATCATGGCGCGGTCGACACCCTGGTCATTTTTGTTCCCAAGGCCCGGGAGGCGCTGACCATGCAACTGGCGCTGGCCCGCTCTCTCCTGTCAGAGCAGAGGCAGGTGGTGCTGGTGGGAGAGAAGCGGGAAGGCATCGCCGGGGCCGCCCGCCAGCTTCAGGCACTGGCGCCGGACGCCTGCAAGGTCGACAGTGCCCGCCATTGTCAGGTCTGGATCGCCAGGCTACCGGCCGCTGACGCAAGGTTCGAACCGGAACAGTGGCTCCGATGGCACGACGTCGAGTGCGCCGATACGCGTCTCACGGTCGCGGGGATGCCCGGTATCTTCAGTGATGGTCGTCTGGATGAAGGCACTGCCCGGTTACTGGCGAGCCTTGCCGACACGCCCGTCCACGGCCCGGTACTGGACTTCGCCTGTGGCGCGGGCGTCATCGGGGCCTGGCTTCAGACGCGTAGTCCCGACGTCGGCCCGGTAGACGGTGTCGATGTGCAGGCTCAGGCGGTGCTCTGTGCTCACCAGACTTACCAGCGCAACCAGGTCAGGGGCCGGATACTGGCCAGTGATGGGCTGCCGGACGATCTGGGCAGTTATCAGACCATTGTCACCAACCCGCCGTTTCACAGCGGGATACAGACGGATACCTCGATGACCGAGGCCTTCCTGGGTCAGGTGCAGCGCCATCTGGAACCCGGTGGCGAGCTCCGGTTGGTGGCCAACCGGTTTCTGCCGTACCGGGAACTGATCGAAACGCATATTGGCACTTGCCAGGTTCTCTTCCAGGATCAGCGTTTTACGGTTTACCAGGCGTTTCGGGACAAACCGGCCCAGAGGCGAACGCGGTGAGCGAACGGGAAGTAGGCAACACCCGGTTTGCGGGGGGCAACGTCACCCTGGACCTGCAGCGCCCCCATCGGGGTGGGCGCAGCCTGCGGGCCTGGGACGCCGCCGACGAGCAGTTGGTGGCAGAAGCCATGGCCCGTCTTGAGCCAGGGCAGAGGGTTGCTGTCGTCGATGACAGCTTTGGCGCTCTGGCTCTGGGTCTGTCCCGGTTCAGGCCGGATGTCATCAGCGATAGCGCGGCACTGGCGGAAGGCTTGGCGTTAAATGCGGAACGAAACGGTTTGCCTTGTTCTTCAGTTACGGGCTGGGATGAGCGCCTGCAGAACCTTTCTGGTTCCGTCGAGTCAGAGCCCGCCCGTTACGATGCTGTGATCCTCAAGGTACCACGTCAGCTCGACTATCTGGCGTTTTTGCTGCGCTGGTGTAATCAGGTAATCCGCCCTGGTGGGTGGTTGCTTACCGGCGGCATGATCAAACACCTGCCGGACCAGGCGGTGCGGGTTTATCAGGAGCTGGTCGAGACCGAGGCCGTATTGCCGGCCCGTAAAAAGGCGCGGCTGGTCCTGTGCCGGCCCGGGAGCCCAACCCTGGATGGGTGGGAAAGGTTATGGCTTGGCTATAACGCGGCAGGGTTGCCGGCACCGGTTCAGGGCCTGCCAGCGGTCTTTTCCCGTGACCGCCTCGACCCCGGCAGTCGGGAATTGTTGCCGGTCATTCGCCATCAGGTGGCTGCCTTGCCGGAAGGGTCTCCGGTGCTGGATCTGGCCTGCGGTAATGGCCTGCTGGGTCTCACGGCCCTGGCGAAGCGACCGGACCTCCGCCAGAGTTTTGCGGACATCTCATCCCAGGCGGTAACCAGCGCCCGTCGTAATCTGGCTGCTTCCGGCTTCATGGCAGCCGGTAACACTCGCCTGGTCTTCCACGCCGATGGCGTGCCGGATCAGACCGGACCCTTCCGGATGATCCTGCTGAACCCGCCATTCCATGAGGGTGGCGCGGTGGGGGACCATATTGCCCTGCGGCTGTTCGCCCAGGCCGCCCAGAATCTCACCGCCGACGGCGAGTTGCTGATGGTCGGCAACCGCCATCTGGGGTATCACCGCAGCCTGCGTAGCTTCTTCCACGAGGTGGGGCAGCTCCATGCGTCACCCAGGTTCGTGGTTTTTCGCGGTACCCGGCCGCGCCTGCCGGTTTCTCAAGGTCAGGAGCGCGGGCGGTCGTAACCCATTCTGGCGAGGGTGTCGACAATGGTCTGGGTCTGGCTATCCACCTCGATATTGACCAGGTCGCCTTCCGCGATATCAGCGAAGGTCGTGGCCCGCAGGGTTTCAGGAATCAGATGCACGTTAAAGCGGTTGCCAGACACGTCACCGATGGTCAGGCTGGCGCCATTGATGGCGATAAACCCTTTCGGGAACAGATATTTCTGCCAGTCTTCCGGTACCTCGAAAGTGAGCGTGCAGTTATTTTCCGGCGTCTCCCGACCAACGACCCGCGCGGTACAGTGAATATGGCCGGACAACAGATGCCCGCCAATTTCATCACCAATCCGGGCCGCCCGTTCGAAGTTCACCCGGCTGTCCTGAGCCAGTTTGCCCAATGTGGTCAGCCGGAGGGTTTCCTGCATGGCATCAAACCACAGCCGGTTCCCATCCTGAGCGGTCACCGTCATGCAGGTGCCGTCGATGGCCACTGACGCGCCGATGGTGACCCCATCCACGCTGCCTTCCGGAAACGCAATCACGAAGGTAGTCAGCCCTGGCCGGACGTCCAGCGACTCAACCTTTGCAATACCCTGAACGATGCCGGTAAACATGCTTATTCCTCGTTACATTTCGGAACACGCAAGTGTATCCCTCTGCGGGTAAGCTATCAAAAGGCTTTCCACCGGGACCGCGTTAAAGAATCCGGATCATCCGGCGATAACCAGACCAGAGCCCCTGAAATTCCAGCCCAGTGCGTACCGCCTATGCGAGGCTGACTCAGGACAACGGTAACCAATGGCTGAGAGTAATGGCAGATTCCACCGCAACACAACAGCATGCCGGTACTTCCTGGCAGGAACCGGTGCTGCGCCCGGGCCGGGCCGCGGACCCTGAGGTTGAAGTGCCGGTACCGGTGCCTGCGGCCGGCTCACCGGCAGCGCCCGCGGTGGTTCCGGCCCCTGACGGAGAAGCTCCCGCGTTGACGCTGGATGAGCACACCGGGGAATCATCCGACGCTGCGCCGGCGGACCGCAGCGCGGACGGAGCGGCGGACGCCGACAGGGTGGAGCAGCACTACGCGGAATCTTCCCAGCGGCGACTGCGGCGATTGCTGCGGCAGTGTGAGCGGGTCACCCTGATGGACTTCAACCGCCTGTCCCTTTCCGGCTGGCCTGACAGTTACACCCTCAATGCGGCCCGGCGCCGCCGGGATACCTGGGTCCTGTCCGTGGTAATTGCTGCACTGGTCTTCCTCAGTGGCATAACCGGCATGGTGCCTGCCTGGATCGCCGGGGGTGGTTTCGGCGCCTTTGTGGTGATCCTGTTACTCGGCGTGCCGTTCGTGCGACGACTGTACACCTCCACGCCGTCCTATCTGGACCTGATCTTTCACCGCCAGCAACTGCTGCGGGACGCCCGGCGCCACGTGGCTCATCTGGAAGGGGAACTGGGGCTGATCTGGCAATGTAATGAGCTGTCAGAGTTCAACCCGGCGCTGGCTGCGCCCCGCTTCAGCATCCTGCGTCACCTTTCCGAGCAGCGCCGCCTGGCCGCGTCCCTGACCCGCCGGGAACAGTTTCGCCTGTACCTGATTTTTATGCTGGAGGCGGAAAAAGCCTATCAGCGCTTGCAGAATGCCTACTTTGAAGGCCACCAGAGGGCCATAGACAAAGGCTGGAAAGCCGTCGCTGAGACGGTAACCGGACCCCCTGAAAAGCAGCCGGACGGGGAGGCAGAAGCTGACACCCCGCAAGCTGACGACCTTAATAAAGCAGGCCCGGTTAGCAACCCTGTCGGGCAGGCACAGGACCTTCCGGGCGCTTGACAGATCGCCGTTTGAAACGTATGTTTTAAACATTCGTTTTTCTAGAGGAAGGTTCCGTGGCGCAGTCAGATACCGTTGACCGAATCCTCGATGCTGCGGAGGAGCTCTTCGCTGATCGGGGTTTTGCGGAAACGTCTCTCAGAATGATAACCAGCAAGGCTGGTGTCAACCTGGCAGCGGTTAACTATCACTTCGGGTCCAAGAACGCACTGATCCAGTCGGTCTTTGCTCGGTTCCTGACACCATACTCTGCCACACTCGAGGCTGAGTTCGACGACCTGGAAGCGCGCCCGGGCGACCGCACGCTGACCGTTGAGGAAATTCTCGGGGCACTGACCGGCAGCGCCGTCCGTATGCCACAGCGGAATGAGCGGGGCATTTCCATCTTCATGCGCCTGTTAGGGCTGGCCTATACCCAGTCCCAGGAGCACCTGCGGGAATATCTCGAAGAGGAATACCGGGATATTTTCAACCGGTTTATGGGGCTGCTTAAACGGGCCACGCCGCAGTTATCGTCCGTCGACCGCTACTGGCGTATCCAGTTCATGCTGGGGGCGACCGCTTTCACCATGTCGTCCAGCGACGCCCTGCGCGGCATCCTGCAGACCAAGAC
>CAYMQO010000121.1:5021-6436 GCA_964392405.1 uncultured Marinobacter sp. | reverse complement strand
GTTCAGTTCGTACCCGGTCACGGCCCCATGTCCACCTTCGGCCACGAGCGGCGGACCAACCCTTTTGTGGCGGATCATCGTGGGTAGTGTTCGGTAATCCGGGAGGGCTCCGGGCGAACCGGCGGATAACCAGAGGACAAACGCTTACCTAATGATACATAAATAGACTCAGATCAAACCCTGAATCGTTTTAAAACACACCTTTCTGGTTATACTCTCTGAATAATAATTAAAAATTATTCACAGTCGGAGTATGCCATGGCCATCGGTAACGCTTTGGGGTTCCGTACCCGCATCGCTCTCCCGTTTGTTATCACCGCCACCGCCGTGATCATGCTGGGGATTCTCAGTGTCATCACGGCCCGCAACCTGGTGTCAGACACGGACTTTCTGGCAGAAAATCTGCTGCCAGCTTCCAGCGAAATTCTCAACGGCGACCGGGACCTGTACCAGGCCCTGGTGGCACAGAACGGGTATATCCGGGCCCGGGAGAGTAACCGCACGGCAGACGACCTGCTGGCAGAGTTCCACGAAAACGCCGATCAGGCCCGGGCCCGCATTCTGGATGCCCAGCAGAGACTAACCGGAACCGGATTCGACACCGAGATGGAAGGCTTCGAGGCAACCTTCACACAATGGCGGACCTCCGCCGAAGCCGCCCTGGCCCGGGCGGAGATTGGCGATACCTATGGCGCCCGGGAGCTGATCAGCGCTGAGACCGACGATCACTTCGACACCATTCGCGGCTATTTCGATCGCACCGGCCAGTTGGCCGACCAGCTTGCCCGGGACCGGGCCGCAGACGCGTCAGCGGAAGGTGCCCAGGCGGTAACCATTACGATTGTCGTCACGCTGGCGGCGCTGGTGCTGGCGATACTGGTGTTTGTCTTTACCCTGCGCCTGACCATCGCCTCTATTCGCACCCTGCGGACCCAGCTGGACAACATTGCCCAGGGGGAAGGAGACCTGACCCAGCGGGTGCCGGTGGAGAACAACGACGATCTGGGCCAGCTGGCGCAATCGTTCAACGCCGTGCTCGCGAACCTGCAGAGCATGATCCGAACCATTCAGGCGCTGTCAGAGCACCTGTCCACCGGTGCCGGTCAGTTGCAGCAGTCTGCCAATGACAACCGCGACGGCGTCTCCCGCCAGACCGAATCCATTGACATGGTCGCGACAGCCATCAACGAGATGCAAAGCGCGGTAGAAGAAGTTGCTGGCAACGCCTCACGGGCTGCAGAAGCGACCCGTACCGCCCAGGGGAACGCCCGCACGGGCGGCAATATCGTTGGCGAATCCGGGGATCAGGTGCGCGTTCTGGCGCAGCAGATCAATCGCGCGGTAGAAGTCATTCGCAAACTGTCGGCCGACTCGGACAACATCGCGACGGTTCTGGATGTGATCCGGGGCGTCGC
>CAYMQO010000121.1:813-4921 GCA_964392405.1 uncultured Marinobacter sp. | reverse complement strand
GATCTGACCGACGTCAACTCCAGCGTAGCCTCTGCGACCGAGCAGCAGACCCAGGTGATCGATGAAATTAACCGCAATATCACGGATATCAACGAGCTGGCCCACGAGAGCGACAGCCGCTCTGCCGAATTGAGCGCCCTTAGCGAGACCATGGCCGGCCATGCTCAAAAACTGACGGAGCAGGTAGGCCGGTTCCGGGTCTAGGCCAGCCGACAGCGTTAACTGGAGAGGCTTCATCTGACGTGGCGCTGCCGGACTAAAGCCCGGCAGCGTCGGCTTTCAGTGCGACCGCCTCCTGCGCTTCCCGGTGGCGATAAATCCGGGAGGTCAGTTCTTTATAGCGACGGATGATGCCTTCGATCCGGGTCAGGCTATCGATCACGGCGTCGGAGTTTTCCTCGCTGAAGCGCACGCCATAGATACACCGATCACCCAGCTCACGGACATTGGCGATCTCGGCCAGCGCTTTCTCCACCACAAAGTCACCGGTTTCGGTGGTCAGTCGCAAGCTCATCTGAAACTCATCGCCCGGACTCAATGGAACAGACCCGGTGAACGCCAGCCCCCGGTCGTTGAAATCCAGCACCCGGACTGTCAGCCAGTCCCTTCCAAACATCTTCTTCCTGATGCCCACCCGGGCACTGACCTGGATGGACGGCAAACGCTGCCGGCTCCGACGCTCTTGCATACTGCCCCCTTACTGCAAATTGTCGTTATTTTGGGACCTTTTTATGGGATGTCTCAATTTATCAGAGTCCCGCAGAGGATGAACCCGGCACAGGCGGATGCAGGTCACGAATTGCGACTTTTCCTCTGGTGCTGCCGCCAACTGAAATACCCATCCCGGTTAATGCCACTTTGCGAACGGTGGAACTAGTGGCAAACTGATCCGCTTAGTATCGTAATCAATAAGCAACAACCAAATGCCAGAATCCATCGAGCAACTTCAGCAACGCTACGGATCCCGTTATAAATGGTGGGTCATGCTGACCGTTATGGTGGGCACCATGACCATGTCCCTGTCGTCCACCATCGTTAACGTGGCGCTGCCTGACATCATGGAGACCTTTGCGGTAAGCCACACCATGGGCCAGTGGCTGGTGACCGCCTTCCTGGCGAGCATGGCGATCGGCATGCTGCTGAATATATGGATGGTGGACAGGTTCGGCCCCCGTACCACCTATATGGGCGCGCTAGTGATCTTCGTGGTGGCCGCTCTGGCCGGCGGGCTGGCAGTCAATTTCAGCATGCTGGTAGTGGTGCGGGTCGTCCAGGGGCTGATCGCTGGCATGGTTCAGCCCCTCGCCATGCTGATGCTCTACGCGGTCTTTCCGGTAAATCAGCGGGGGCAGGCAATCGGGCTTTACGCCATGGGCGTTGTGCTCGGGCCCTCCGCCGGGCCGGTCGCAGGCGGTGTGCTGGTCGACTGGTGGTCCTGGCGCGCGGTATTTCTGATCGTGCTGCCCTTCTGTATTTTTGCGTTCTGGCTGGGCCGCAGTTTTCTGTCCCGGCCCGAAGGTACGCCACAGGTTCACCGAAGGCTGGACGTTGTCGGGCTGACGCTGCTCAGCGGCTGGATGGTTCTGCTACTCTGGGGACTGTCGGAAGGCCCCCACCTGGGCTGGACCAGCCTGCCGGTAACGGCTGGCCTGACGGCTGCAGCCGTGCTGTTCCTTGTGTTCACCTTGCATCAGCTTCGCAGTCGCACGCCGCTGCTGGCCCTGCAGATCTTCCGTTATGCCGGGTTTACACCGGCTTTCCTGGTCGCGGTACTGACCGGCGCCGGCCTGTTTGCGTCGGTCTACCTGCTGCCGATCCTGGTGCAGACCGGAATGGGGGAATCCGCCTCTGCGGCCGGCATGTTGCTGATGCCTTCGGGCGTCGCCATGGCGCTGGCGTTTCCCATCATCGGCCGGCTCACCGACCGGCTATTGCCTAAACTGTTGGTGGCCATTGGCCTGGTAATGTTCGCCGTGTCGAGCCTGATTCTCAGCGAGATCCGCCCCGGCAGCTCACTGATGCTGATCGCTCTGCTGGCCGCTGTCGGCCGCATCGGGCTGGCCATGACCATGCCGCCGGTGGTGGTTGGCGCGGTCAGTATCGTGCCGCAGGAGATGGTCAACCAGGCCACGGGATTAATCAGTTTTGCCCGGCAGTTTGGCGGCTCCCTGGGGGTCGTGGTATCGGCGATTCTGCTGCAGGAGGGCACGCAGTGGACCGCGGCAGTGGGTATTCCAGCGGCCTTTCCCGGCTATCAGGATGCCTTTATCCTGATGGCCCTGCTCTACCTGATCGGGCTCTACCCCATGGCCCGCATGAAAACGCCGGCTCGGGAGGAGCGAAAACAGCCACCGGCAACCTGACAATGGTCAGCAGAGGTTCCGTCACCCTCGGGGTTTGATGTATGGTGAAAGTACCGTTCAGGAAAAACGTCTCATCAATAACCAGGGAACAATAATAATGATCCTTACTGATTTGCCGGAACAGAGCCTCGAACGCTTTGGCGAATACACCATGCTGTACGCCGGTGAGCGGGAAGTTACCAACCAGGAACTGCAGGACAGCGCCAACCGCCTTGCCAACGGCCTGCATAACCTGGGCGTGAAACCGGGGGACCGGGTGGTCGTCTGCATGCCCAACAGCCCCGAAGTCTTTATTGCCTACCAGGCCATACTCCGCGCCGGCGCGATCGTGCTGCCGGTGATGTTCGTGCTGCACCCCCGGGAAATCGGCTTTATCCTGCAGGCCTCCGGTGCCAGCGCCATTATCACCAGCCAGAGCCTGCTTCCCGCTATTGAGCAGGCCACCTCCGGCATGGAAATACCACCGAAACTGGTAGTCGCCGGCATCGCCCAGAACCAGCCCAGCCCCAACGCTGGCATTCCCTGCCAAAGCCTGTGCTCGCTGATGGCAGCCGCCGACCCGGAACTCCGGCTCCCGGATATCGGGGAGGACGACGTGGCCGTGATCCTTTACACGTCAGGCACCACCGGACAGCCCAAGGGCGTGATGCTGACCCACCGCAACCTTTACAGCAACGCCGCGGCGGCTGTGCAGCTGGCCGACGAAGCCGGTGACGAACCCGGCACCACCATCGGCGTACTGCCGCTGGCTCACATCTATGGCTTTACCATGGCCAACACCCTGTTCCTGCGGGGCAGCAGTGTGGTTATCCTGCCCAAATTTGAGATACGGGCGGTGTTTGAAGCCATCGAAAAACACAAAGTCACCGGCTTCAGCGCAGTGCCGGCCATGATCTATGCAATGACCACCGCGCCGGAAGCGGACGAATACGACCTGTCCTCCCTGGATTCCGTAGGTTCCGGATCGGCACCACTGCCGGTGTCACTGATCGAAGCCTTCCGCAAGCGCTTCAACGCGGAAATCTACGAGGGCTACGGCCTGTCAGAAGCGGCACCAACCGTGTCCGCCCACCGCAAGGGTGAGCCCGTCAAGCCGGGCTCCGTCGGCCGCGCCTTCCCGGGCGTTGAACTGCGCATCGCCGACGACCAGGGCAACCCCTTACCCACCGGCGAAGTGGGTGAGTTACTAGTGCGGGGCGAAAACATCACCCCGGGCTATTACAAAAATGAGGAAGCCACCCAGGCCGCACTGCAGAATGGCTGGCTCCACACCGGCGATGTTGCCCGGCTGGATGAAGACGGGTACCTTTACATCGTCGACCGCAAGAAAGACCTGATCCTGCGGGGCGGATTCAACATCTACCCAAGGGACCTGGAAGAGCTGATTTCCCGGCATCCGGCCGTGGCCGAAGTCGCGGTGGTCGGTGTTCCATCCGAACGCATGGGTGAAGAAGTGGTTGCCGTCGTGGTACGCAACCCCGAAGCCGATAAGCCGATTACCGAAGAAGAATTACTGGCCTTCTGCCAGGAGCGGCTGGCCAAATACAAGACCCCCCGGCGCGTCGTATTCATGGATGTCATGCCCCGCAATGGCGTCGGCAAGATACTGAAAAAATCCCTGAGGGAGCAGGTCGCCGAGCAGGTGGAAATAGATTAAACGCTTTGCCTGCCGGGTCGGGGGGGGGTGGGGGGCAAAAAAAAAAAAAAAAAAATTTTTTTGAGGGGGATGCCCCCCCCCCCCCCCC
>CAYMQO010000121.1:0-803 GCA_964392405.1 uncultured Marinobacter sp. | reverse complement strand
AGTTACCGGAACAAACCTAAAACAGACAGTTTTTCGTCCCGGAAGCTCCCCCGACCCGGCAGGCAAAGCCACCCTAAAAAAAAGAACGACTCCCAATGGACAGATCCCCAACCATTCTCCCGTTTGACCATGGCATCTACGCCATAGACACAGAATTTGCCGACACCCGCCTAATGGACGCCAGCCACCTGATCGTCGATGACGGCGAGGCGGCATTTGTAGACGTCGGCAGCAACTTCTCCATACCCAACCTGCTGGCCGCCCTGGACGAACTCGGCATCGCCCGGGAACAGGTACGCTACGTGTGCGTCACTCACGTACACCTCGACCACGCCGGCGGTGCCGGACAGATCATGCAGGATCTCCCCCGGGCGACACTTATCGTCCACCCCCGGGGCGCCCGGCACATGATCGACCCCAGCGCTTTATACGAAGGCGCTCACCAGGTCTACGGTACTGAAATGATGAAGCAGCATTATGGCGAACTGATCCCGGTACCGGCGGAGCGCGTGCTCGAAGTCCGCGATGGCGACACCCTGCCGCTGGGCAAACGCACCCTGACCTTCCTCGATACCCCCGGCCACGCCCTGCATCACTACTGCCTCTATGACCAAAAGGCACAGGCGGTGTTTACCGGAGACACCTTTGGCATCTCCTACCGGTCGCTGGACAGCGACAAGGGCCCATTTATCTTCCCAGCGGCAACTCCTGTGCAGTTTGATCCGCCCCGGGCCCATGAGTCCATTGACCGGATCTGCGCCCTGAAGCCCCGCGCCATCTACCTGACCCACTTCAGCGAAGTC
>CAYMQO010000120.1:0-6503 GCA_964392405.1 uncultured Marinobacter sp. | reverse complement strand
ACCATCGAAGACATGGCAACCTCTTGCCGCTGAATCACTGAAATCCGCCTGAACGACGGGTTTAACAGGAACAGTGCAAATCAGATGCCAGTATGAGAAATGCGGACGCTTGACCGGGGCAAGTCACCTGGGCGCCTCAGGCGTGAAGCGCTTCTTCCATCAACCGGCGTACCGTGGCGAACTCGGTTTCCAGTCCGTTCATGAGCTGTCGTCCGGAATCCAGATCACCGTCGCGGCCAGCCTGTTCGATCTGCTGACAGAACTCCCCGAGGCGAGGCGCGCCGATATTGATACTGCTGCCCTTGAAGCTGTGGGCTGCCTTGGTAAAGGCATCCGGGTCCCCATCGGACAGGGCCTGATGAAGCGCCTCAAGGCGGTCGCGGGAGTCGCTGATGTAGGTCTGGATAAGGATATCAAACTCATCCTCCATCACGTCCCGCAGCTCGGCAAGTGCTGCTTCATCCAGGTGTGGTTTTTCGTTCATGACCAACCTCTGGGAGCCACCGACCGTGGGTGACTTCTGCTGTACAATTTGACGGCCCGGTTGGCACTGATACCACCTGCGAGCCCGTAGGACGAACCTGACAGACGCCTGTTAAAAAACAATCTGTCCGCCTCCGTTTTCGGTCAATTCCCAATCATATACTACTTCAGCCTCATTTCCTTGTTTGTTGAAACTCAGGCCACTGGACAACTGGCGGATCAACGCAAGCCCCCGGCCGGCATAGGCTGGCTTGTGCCCGGGGCTGGCCAGGGCGTCCGGGTCGAACCCCGGACCGGAATCCCGGCAGCGAATAATCAGACGGCCACCATGGTTGCGGGCGCTGTGCTCAAGCTCGAACCGGACAGAGTGGCCGCTGATGTTCGCCAGTCGCCGTTCCCGCTCCGCATAATACCGGGCAAATCCGTCGGGGCCGTCTTTCCAGGCGGAAGGCAACTGCAGGATGCCATGCTCCAGCGCATTACTGTAGAGTTCCGCCAGCAGCGTATAGACGTCGCCGCTGTGCTGGCGCAGGCCCGCCACGGCCATACAGACATGGAGCAGCATGGGTAAGGGATTGAAGTGCCGGAGAGCTTCCCCGTCCACTTCGTAACTGCAACGCCAACGGACGGGTCCGGCCAATGCAGATTCCGCCGACTGCATGCCGTGGATTATCAACGGGGCCTGGCCGGTCACTCTGAGTCCAAGCAGGGTCAGATCATCCGATTCCAGCGCGTCGCCGGTAAAGCTCTGTACTGCCTGAATCACATGGTCCACCGGCGACAGGCTGGGTAACGGGTTATCCAGCACCGCCGCCAACCGCTGCACACCGAACTGCTGGCCCTGGCCGTCTTCCGCCTCCAGTACGCCATCGGTCATCAGCAGGACATGGTCCCCGGGCTGGACCGGGTATTCCTCCATGGGCGCTGCAAACCGTTCCGGCGGCAAGATGCCCAGCGGCAGGTGCCGGGACTGAAGCATCTCCCGGCTGCCATCGGCCCGCAGCAGATAGCCGTCCGGCAGGCCGCCGTTCCACACCCGTATCACACCGTGGCGAAAGTCCACTTCCACCAGTGCCGCGCAACAGAACATGCCAGTGGGCAGAATCCGCGACAGCTTCTGGTTCACCTCCTGCAGGATATTGGTTGCACTGAAACCCTTGCTGGTCATTCCGTAAAAAATTTCCGACAACGGCAGCGCGCCGATGGCCGCCGGCAATCCATGACCGGTAAAGTCGCCCACCAGCAGATGCATACCACCAGCGGGCCGGGGACAGGCCAGCACCACGTCACCATTAAAAATCGACATGGGCGAAGCGTGATAACGAATATTGGACGCGTCCAGGCAGCCGGTATGGGCAATATTGTCGAACACCCGGCGGGCGATAAATTGCTCCTGCAGCAACTGATCGTTATGGGCGCGGATCAGATCCCGCTGCTCGCTCAGGGTGACGTGCATGCGGCGCATACGGTCAAAAGCACCCAGTTTGGCCTCGATAATAACCGGGTTGTAGGGCTTGGGCAGGAAATCGTCGCCGCCGGCGTCCAGGCACTGGGCCAGGGAGCTGGCATCCGACAGGGAGGTAAGAAAGATAACCGGAACCAGCTTTTCACCCGCCAGGGCCTTGATCTGGCGGGCAGCCTCCATGCCATCCATATGGGGCATCATGACATCCAGCAGAACCATATCCGGCTGATACTGCTGAAACAGCTGAACCGCGGACTGGCCGTCTTCCGCTGCCTGCACCTCGTGCCCCTGGCGCCGCAGTATGGCCTGCAGGACCAACCGGTCGGTATTGCTGTCGTCAGCGATCAACAGCCGAAGCGATATCTGTGGGCCGGTCACCGTGGTCCTCCCTCAGCCAGTCAGAACTGCCACGTCGTTTACCGGCACCTGAAATTCCGTCAGCGAATGATAAACAGCTGCTCGAAGTTGGAAATCGCGAAGATACGGCGCACATCGGGGTTGCTGTTCTCAATCTGGATGTTGGCCCGGTCACCGCCGGCGTAATCCCGTAGTAGTAACAGCATTCCCAGCGCTGAGCTGTCGAGGTAGGTGGCGTCGGTCATGTCGATCACCCAGCGTCTGACCTGCCCCGAATCCTTCTCGTAGGCATCGCGGAACGCCTGGTGCGCGCTGAAGTCGAACCGGCCCTCAATGGCAATAATGCGGGTTTCACCGTTATCGCTGTGTCGGGTATGCACGGGCATGAGGTCCACCTCCACGAGCCGGGGCTGTCCTGAGATCCAGCTCATTTTTCTCTTTGTTTTATCAGAATAGACAACATAACCGGTTCTGTATGCCTGTATCAGTTATGGCGCCGTCGGGAAAATTGACGGGCTGCCGCTTCGTCGGCCTGTTTTTGCTCCGCCTGGTCGCGGACGTGCTGTTCCTGGGCGCGACAGGTATCAATGTACCGCTCCATCCCCTGCCGGCGTTCCCAGGCCTGGAGCCACTGCTGGCGGGCCTGTTCCACCCGCTGGGCGGCCTGTTCAACCCGGGTCTGCTGGTCACGGATCAGCACATCCAGCCGTGCAATAAAACTCTGCCAGCCCTGCAGCCGGGCTACTGGTACCGTGCCCTGCTGTTGCTGGCGCATCTGCTGGTGGTATTCCTGCTGGTAGGTGTGCAACTCTGCCAGCCGATCCTGTTCCGCCTGCCACTGGCCACGAACGTCGTTCATACGGTCGAGGGCCCGTTGTTCCTTGCGCTGCTCCAGCGTCAGCACCACCTGAAGCCGCTCGGATCTTGGCTTCATTCATGACCTCCGGCCGGCAGCGGGGACGCTGGCTGGAGCTTGTCCGGCATGATCGCCATAAGCTGGTCGATGGACTGATCAAAGGGCGCGGCCTCATCCAGCCCCTGCTGCAGGAACTGTCGCATGGATTCGATGTGCCTGATGGCAAAATCGGTTTCCGGATCCGATCCTTTCACGTAAGCGCCGACACTGATCAGGTCCCGTGCCTGCTGATACCGGGAATACACCTGCTTGAAACGCTGGGCCCGGGCGAAATGTTCACGGCTGGCGACATGGGGCATCACCCGGCTCACGGACGCTTCCACATCAATGGCCGGGTAGTGGCCTTCTTCCGCGAGCCGGCGCGACAATACAATATGGCCATCAAGAATGGCCCGGGCGGAGTCTGCGATCGGATCCTGCTGGTCATCGCCTTCGGTCAGAACGGTATAGAACGCGGTGATGGAACCACCGCCGGGCTTGCCATTGCCGGTGCGCTCCACCAGTTGGGGCAGCTTGGCGAATACGGAAGGTGGATAGCCCTTCGTAGCCGGTGGTTCCCCCACGGCCAGCGCAATTTCCCGCTGGGCCTGGGCGTAGCGGGTCAGGGAATCCATCAGCAGCAGTACCCGCTTGCCCTGGTCCCGGTAATATTCAGCAATGCGGGTGGTCAGCTGGGCAGCTCTCAGGCGCATCAACGGCGAGTCATCCGCCGGCGAGGCCACCACCACTGAACGGGCCAGGCCTTCCTCACCAAGGATATCGTCGATGAATTCTTTCACTTCCCGGCCCCGCTCACCGATCAGGCCCACGACGGTAATATCCGCATCAGTAAACCGGGTCATCATGCCCAGCAGCATACTCTTACCCACGCCACTGCCGGCAAACAGCCCCAGCCGTTGCCCCTGGCCCACGGTTAAAAGACTGTTGATAGCGCGAATGCCCACATCCATCGACGTGCGCACCGGCGCGCGGTGGAGCGGGTTTATGATGTCCCCGGCAAGGGATACCCGGGCCTGGGCCTGGACTGGCCCGTGGTCGTCCAGCGGCTCGCCATTTCCGTTCAGTACCCGGCCCAGCAGACCCTCGCCCACGGGTACCTTGCTCGCCGCCGAGAGCGGCACTACCCGTGCCCCGGGCCGAAGACCATCAATGGCCGTGAGCGGCATCAGGTAGACCCGGTCGTCTTCAAAGCCGACCACTTCCGCTTCTACGGTGGTCTCTCCCTGCCCCAGGATCAGACAGCGATCGCCGACGACCATGGGACAACCCACGCATTCCAGCGTCAGGCCAATCATGCGTGTGAGGCGTCCGGAAAGCTCCGGTTCAGGTTCCGCGGGAATACCCACGCTCAGTTGCCGGAGGCGATCAGCCAGGCTGAGAGTCATCGTCGGACGCTCCCGGTTCTTCCAGCACATCCCGGTGGAAATCAGACAACTCGCCCATCCCCGACTCCAGGCGCTCGCTTTCGCCGGCGGGGGCACTGCCAATCTGTTTTTCCAGCATGGCCTGCACAGCCTTCTGGAAGCGCTTTTCAACGGTATAGTCCACCAGTGAGTGCCGGGTTTCCACCTTGCAGCCGCCGGCCATTATGGTCTCGTCAGCAATCACTGAGGTCTCGGCTTCCAGCCGCATGGCGACTTCGGTCACCCAGTCGCGATCCGCCGGATTGACCCTGATGCGAACGTCTTCCCGGGTCGATGGCAGGCTGTCTACTGCGGCGATCACTACCTGGCGTATCTGTGACGAGTCCAGGATCAGTTCCCGGTGAACCACCGCCCGGGCCAGCACGGTGGCCAGATTGACCAGCGCGGATTCCAGTTCATCCTGATGCTGTTCGATGGGGACAAGCAGCTCAGCCATCAGGGCTTCCAGCCGCGCCAGTTTTTCGTCGATGGCGCTGCGGGTGTCCTGTTCCGCCTGGGCACGGCCTTCCTGTTCACCGGCCGTGCGCCCATCCTGATAGCCCTGTTCCCGGCCTGCTTCCAGACCCTGCTGAAAGCCTTCCTCGTACCCCCTGGCGCGGCCTTCGTCGCGGCCTTCTTCCCAGGCCGACTGACGGATGGCTTCGATGTCCGCCGCCGTCAGTGGCCGGACTTCCACCTCTTCCTCACGCTCCACCTCATTACCCTGCTCGTCGAGCAGGGGCAGCTCCCAGCGCTCCCAGGCGCTGAGTTCTTCCGGGGGAACATCTTTACGGCGACGGGAATCAGTCATTACATCATTTCTTCGCCAGCACCACCGAGGGTGATTTCACCCGCTTCCGCCATACGACGGGCGATGGTAATGATATCTTTCTGCGCAGCTTCCACCTCGCTGACCCGGACTGGCCCACGGGCGTCCAGATCATCCTGCAGCAGCTCCGACGCACGCTTGGACATGTTACGGAAGATCTTGTCACGCACCGCGTCATCGGCGCCTTTCAGGGCAACTACCAGCACTTCTGAGGAAACCTCACGCAACAGGGCCTGAATACCACGGTCGTCCACTTCAACCAGATTGTCGAATACGAACATCAGGTCTTCAATGGTGGAGGCCAGATCCGGATCCATATCCTTGATGGAATCCATCAGGCTGCCCTCTATGGAGCGGTCCATGAAGTTCATGATGTCCGCCGCGCGTTTGACCCCGCCGATACGGCTGGTCTGCGCGCCGGAACCGCCGGAGAACTGTTTCTCAAGAATGTCGTTCAGTTCCTGCAGCGCCTGCGGCTGGATGCTCTCCAGGGCGGCCACCCGCATCATTACATCCAGGCGGACTTTCTCATCCAGGGTACCAAGAATCTCAGCAGCCTGATCCGGATCCAGGTAGGAAATCACAATGGCCTGAATCTGCGGGTGCTCGTAACGGATAATGTCAGCGACGGCCCGCGGCTCCATCCACTTGAGGGTGTCCAGTCCGGTAGTATTGCCGCCGATAAGAATACGGTCGATCAAGCTGGCCGCCTTGTCGTCGCCCAAGGCCTGGGTCAGCATGGCGCGGATATAATCGTCGTTGCCAACCCCCAGCCCGGTCTGGCCACCCACCGCGTCCACAAACTCGTTGAGTACGTAGGCCACTTCGTCCTTGCTCACCCCCTTCATCTGGGCCATGGCCACCCCTACCCGCTGAACTTCCTTGGGCCCCATGTGCTTGAGGATTTCGGCGGCGTCGGACTCTCCCAGCGACATCAGCAGAATGGCGGCCTGCTCGACCCGGGGGATCTTACGACGGAGCTGCTTGCTGTTTTCGTCCTGGCGGTTTTCTTCAGTCATCGACGTTCACCCACTGGCGCATTACCTGAGC
>CAYMQO010000119.1:0-6515 GCA_964392405.1 uncultured Marinobacter sp. | reverse complement strand
CCCTGCGCCGTGGTGGCGGTGCCGGCGCAAGGCTGGCACAGCGTCCAGGTCAGGGGCACCGGCTTTCCGGAACTGTCCCTCAACCGGTAAGCGTCGGTTCACTGCGACATTGATCTTTGCTCAGGATTCCCTAAGCTATCACCTCTTACGTCCCTGCACCGCCGGAGTTGTACCCTGCCTATGAGCGATAAAACCTACAACGCTGATTCGATTGAAGTTCTTAGTGGCCTGGACCCGGTGCGAAAGCGCCCGGGCATGTATACAGACACCACCCGGCCGAACCACCTGGCGCAGGAAGTTATCGATAACAGCGTTGATGAGGCTCTGGCCGGTCACGCCCGGCGGGTGGATGTGCTGCTTCACAGTGACGGTTCGCTGTCAGTGGAAGACGATGGACGGGGCATGCCGGTGGATATCCATAAGGAAGAGGGGCTGCCCGGGGTTGAGCTGATTCTCAGCCGCCTGCACGCCGGGGGCAAGTTCTCCCAGGGCAACTACAACTTCTCCGGCGGTCTGCACGGAGTTGGTGTTTCGGTTGTCAACGCGCTGTCTACCCACCTGGAAGTCGCCATCAAGCGGGATGGCAGCCTCTACCGCATGACGTTCGAAAACGGCGAGAAAGCGTCTGACCTTGCCGTCGTCGATACGGTTGGCAAGCGCAATACCGGCACCCGGCTGCACTTCATGCCGGACCCCAAATATTTCGATTCGCCGAAGTTCTCCGTCAGCCGGCTGCGCCATAACCTGCGGGCCAAGGCCGTGCTCTGCCCGGGCCTGACCATTACGTTCACCCAGGAGCAGACCGGCGAAAAAGATGAGTGGTACTACGAGGACGGACTGCGGGACTACCTGCGCAGTGAACTGGAGAACATCGAGGCGGTACCGCTGGAGCCCTTTACCGGCCGCCTGACCGGTAACCATGAAGAGGTGGACTGGGCGGTACAGTGGCTGCCGGAAGGCGGCGAGTCGGTTACGGAAAGCTATGTCAACCTGATCCCGACACCACTGGGCGGCACCCATGTGAACGGGTTTCGCACCGGGCTGCTGGAAGCCATGCGGGAATTCTGTGAGTTCCGCAGCCTGATGCCCCGGGGCGTCAAGTTATCGCCGGAGGATATCTGGGAACGCTGCGCCTATGTGCTCTCCTTCAAGATGCAGGACCCGCAGTTTTCCGGACAGACCAAGGAACGGCTGTCGTCCCGTGAAGCGGCAGCGTTTATTTCCGGTGTGGTCAAGGACGCCTTCAGCCTGTGGCTCAACCAGCATACGGATGTGGCGGAAGCGCTGGCGGAGCTCTTTATCAGCAACGCCCAGCGACGGCTGCGGGCCAGCCGCAAGGTAGCCCGCAAGAAGGTCACCTCCGGCCCGGCCCTGCCGGGCAAGCTGGCGGACTGTTCCGGTGCTGATACCAGTCGCTCGGAGCTGTTTCTGGTCGAGGGTGACTCTGCCGGCGGCTCGGCCAAGCAGGCCCGGGACCGGGAGTTTCAGGCGGTGATGCCCCTACGGGGCAAGATTCTCAACACCTGGGAAGTCGACTCCACTGAGATCCTGGCGTCCCAGGAAGTCCACGATATTGCAGTTGCCATCGGTGTCGATCCGGGCTCAGACGAGTTGTCCGGCTTGCGCTACAACAAGGTCTGCATCCTGGCGGATGCGGATTCGGACGGACTCCATATCGCGACCCTGCTATGCGCGCTGTTTCTGCGACACTTCCGTCCGGTAGTCGAGGCAGGCCATGTGTTTGTGGCCATGCCGCCCCTGTACCGGGTCGATCTGGGCAAGGAAACCTTCTATGCCCTGGACGAACACGAAAAGCAGGGCATTCTGGACCGCCTTGCCGCAGAGAACCGTAAGGGCAAAATCCAGGTCACCCGGTTCAAGGGCCTGGGTGAGATGAACCCCCTGCAGCTGCGGGAAACCACCATGGCGCCGGACACCCGCCGGCTGGTCATGCTGACCCTGGCTGAAGGCGACGACACCATGGAGACCATGGATATGCTGCTGGGCAAAAAGCGGGCAGGGGATCGGCGTAGTTGGCTGGAAGCCTACGGCAATATGGCGGATGTGGCGGTTTAAGCAGTAGCCCGGGACGGGGTCAGCCAGCAGCGAGGCCTGAGCTGGCTTACGAGTTCAGCACAGGCAGCCAGAGGGCCAGCGCTACCAGCGTCGCCAGCAGTACCGGCGGCGTGATCAGCAAGCCAATCTTCATGTATTGCCCCCAGCCGATCCGGTACCCTTTTCCGGCCAGCACATGGAGCCAGAGCAGGGTTGCCAGGCTCCCGATGGGGGTAAACTTGGGGCCCAGGTCGTTACCAATAACATTGGCGTAGATCATCAGCTCCTGAGTCGTTGCGGACACCTGTGCCTGGTCGATAGCGAGTACGCCAACCAGCGTCGACGGCAGGTTGTTCATCACGGATGCCACGAAGGCTGAAAGAAAACCGGTACCCACCGTGGCCACGAAATCTCCCTGCTGCGCCAGCCATTGAAGTGCCTGGGCGCCGTACTGGGTGAGTCCGGCGTTGCCCAGCCCGTACACCACCAGATACATGCCCAGGGAGAACAGCACGATCTGCCAGGGGGCGTGCCGCAACGCCGAGCCTACCGATACCACTGCGCCCCGTCCTCCCCGCCACCAGCGACCCGCCACAGCCATCAGGCAGACGGCTGCGGACATGGTGACCCATGAAACGGGAACGTTCAGGGGCGCGGTGAAGAAGTAAGCGATGAGTAACACGGTCAGAAGAGGAAAGGCAGAACGGAAAACCAGCGCATCCCTGATCGCGGTGCGTGGGTGGTCCAGGCGCTCAACGGAATAACTCGGCGGAATCTTCCGGCCGAAAGCCAGCCATAGAACCAATAGCGTCGCGGCCAGCGAGGCAAGGTTCACCGGCACCATCACCGCTGCGTAGCGGCCAAAGCTGATATCAAAATAATTGGCGCTGACGATGTTCACCAGATTCGAAATGATCAGCGGCAGGCTGGTGCTGTCCGCAACAAATCCGGTTGCAATGATAAAAGCCAGGGCAGCCGAAGGGGAAAAGTTCAGGCGCAACAGGATGGCGATAACAATCGGCGTCAGCAGCAGGGCAGCGCCATCATTGGCAAAGAATGCCGCGATGATGGCCCCCAGAAATACGATCATCGGGAACAGCAGGTGCCCGCGGCCATTGCCCCAGCGCGCGACGTGTAACGCCGCCCAGTTAAAAAATCCGGCCTCGTCCAGGATCAGCGAGATAATGATGAGCGCGACAAAGGTAAACGTGGCGTCCCAGACGATGTCCCACACGATACCAACATCTGACCAGTGAACAACGCCTGCAAGCAGGGCCACCAAAGCTCCGCCGAGTGCGCTCCAGCCAATGCCAAGGCCCCTGGGCTGCCAGATCACCATTACCAGGGTGGCGGCAAAAATAGCCAGTGCGATCATGAACCTGCTCCGGGATCAAAGGGTATGCTGGTTAACAGTAAGGGGTGGAACCGGATCATCTGCGGTCAGTCAGGCGGTAGCCAGTGGCCCCTGTTCTGCCAGCACATCGCAGCACAGCACCCGTAACTGGCCGCGGAAGCGGTATCCCAGGGACAGGGTAATGCACATGTAGACGCCGGTGATGGACAGGTAGGGCCGGGTCACATGCATCCGGTCGGGCTGGGCCAGGGCCTGTTTCAGATAATGCTGACGGTACCAGTCAGCGCTGCTGGTATTCTCCAGGGGTCGGTACCGGGGATCCAGGTTCCTGCCGTTGTCAGGTCCGGCCGCGGTGTCTTCAATCTGAACACCCCGGTCGTCAATCAGGTAGCAGCGCGACACGGTCGAGTGGCTGAGAATCTCCGCGCTGGCTTCTGCCAGTGTATCGCCCTGACGCATGCGCTCGATGGCTTTCAGGAAGTGGCCGGTGAAGAACTCGGCCAGTTGCTGGGTGGGGTCCAGCCGGATCCGGTGGCTGTTCTTGTAGTCGCTGAGCAGTCGCTCAAAGTCGGCAGTCTGATTGTCGATGCCTTCCAGCTCTACCCGCGGATGACAGAAATAAAAGCCCTGAACGAAGTCCACCCCCGCATCAATGGCAATCATGGCCTGATGATGGGTTTCCACGCCTTCCAGCAGCACCAGACAGCCCGACTGGTGGAGCAGCGTCACCATACCGTTAAGAATCTGCCTCGCCTTGCGGTCATTCCCGGCCCGTAACGTCAGGCTGCGGTCCAGTTTGACAATATCCGGTGACAGATTCCAGATGCGCTCAAAGTTGGAATGGCCAGCCCCGAAGTCGTCAATGGCCGTCAGGCATCCCAGCTGGCGATAGTAGTCGACGGTCTCCCGCAGACGGTCAGAGTCATCCGTCGGTTGCTCGACAATTTCTACCACGATCCGGTTAGGCGACAACCCGCAGCGATCAAGCAGCTCGCCAAAGAAGGAGTCGTATCGGTAGCCCGATGCCACAACCCGGGGCGAGACGTTAAGGAACAGCCAATTGACCTCGTCCTCGAACGAGGCGTAATTGCGGATATGCAGCAGGCGGCAAAGCCGGTCCAACAGGATGTTTTCCTGATCACAGGCGGGCAGGTCGAACAGCTGGAAAGGGGGAACGCTGGCGTTGTCGGGGTCAAAGGCCCGGATCAGCGCTTCGTAGCCGATGATGCGCTTGTGGGAAATGCTGAATATGGGCTGTAGTGCGGTTTTCAGGGTAAGTCCGTGGAAACGCCCTGTCCAGCCAGTTTGCTCCTGGCATAGCAGCGGGTCTAGAAGCTCAAGGTCGGCGCCTGACAGCTGGTCTGGCAGATAATTCATGGTCGACGTTTCTGGGGCCGTTGATATTACCCGAAGCACAGGTCCGGGTACCGCACTATTAATGCTGCTGGAACAGATAGATGCAGATGAGCATGCCAGATGTCGTGAGCTGCTGCCAGCGAGCTATGTGAAACATTGTCACAGAATGGCTCAATTTTGCACGCATCTTAATGTTGTGGCAGGTCAGGTATCTACAATTTCTGTCAGGCGTCATCGCCTGAACGGGGGACTGGTAAGGGGAAACAGGAGCGAGCGGGGAACCCCGCTCGCCTTTTCAGGTCTGACTCAGTTGTTGCTGGGAATAACAACGGATTCGTCGAATTCGAGTTCCATGATGTGCTCCTGTGGTTTGGCGTGGCGCCCCGGTGAGTTTTGATAGGCTTAGTATAGAGCGGCGATAGGTTTTCTAAATCCGTAGAACCCACATACGACCAAGGGATAGATTGGATTTTCGGTCTCATCAAAAAAACTGAACAACCTGCTCGGAATATTACGCTTGGCGCCGTCGTCTCTGCTTCCTATGCTTATGGCTCAGATGAACCTTAGTTCGCTGGCTGCGACCGTCGCGCCGATGCTCGATTTTTTTGATAAGAGGCCACCACCATGCAGTTACAGAATTCTCCTAAACGCTACGGCGCGATTGCGGTCAGTCTGCACTGGCTGGTGGCGCTGGCGGTGTTCGGACTGTTCGGGCTTGGGTTTTACATGGTGGACCTGACCTATTACGACCCCTTGTATCGGCTTGCGCCCCATATCCACCGGAGTGTGGGCATATTGCTGCTGATCGCCGTAGTCCTGCGGCTGGTCTGGCGCCTGGCAGATCGGGTCCCGGCGACCTTGCCTGAGCACTCGCCGGCAGAGGTCATACTGGCGCGGTTCGCCCACTGGGCGCTTTACCTGCTTTTGTTTGTCGCCATGACCAGTGGCTATCTGATTTCCACAGCGGACGGTTCCGCGATTGAGGTCTTCGACTGGTTTGAAGTGCCGTCGCTGACCGGTCAGATCAAGGGCATGGAAGACATTGCCGGCGACGTCCACTACTGGTCCACCTGGGCCCTGGTGGCGCTGGGCAGCGTTCACGGACTGGCCGCCATCAAGCACCACGTGTTCGATCGGGACGATACCCTGCGGCGCATGTTGCCCATCCCGTTAAGAAACAAGAGCGACTGACCGGCAAGCTATCAAAACCCATCACGTCCACGAAACAGAACGGAGAGTACTAGATGAAAAAAACATTGTTAGCTTCAGCTTTAACCCTGGCAGTGGCCAGCCCCTTCGCGGCAGCGGAGCAGAGCGGTACCTATTCCTTCGACAAGAACGACGCGCACCAGTTTATTACGTTCGAAGTCTCCCATCTGGGCTTCAGCACGCTTTATGGTCGCTTTAACGATTTTGACGGTGAGTTCGTGTATGACGCGGACAATCCCGAAAACAGTAGTGTAAACGTGACCATCAAGACTGCGAGCGTTGACTCCAACCACGCCGAGCGGGACAAGCACCTGCGCAGCAAGGACTTCTTCCACGTGGACGAGTACCCCGAGGCGACGTTCCGCAGTACCCGTGTTGAAATTGGGGACGATGGCGATGAAGCCGACGTTACCGGTGAGCTGACCCTGCGCGGTGTCACCAGGGAAGTCACCCTTGACGTGGAGCTGCACGGGTACGGTGACGATCCCTGGGGTGGCTACCGCATGGGCTTTGACGCCGAAACCGAGATCAGCATGAAGGA
>CAYMQO010000118.1:0-6554 GCA_964392405.1 uncultured Marinobacter sp. | reverse complement strand
TCTTGATCTGCCTCTGGTCTGCCTGACTCTTTTTACGCAGCTGCTTTTCCCGTTCAGCCATGCTCAACGCGCAAAAGACCGGGGCCATCCTGGCGGAAGCGCTTAGTCGCACAGAGGGGAAAACGTTCACGCTGATGGGGCATTCCCTCGGTGCCCGTGTGATTTTTTTCGCTCTCATGGCACTTTCAACCAAGGACGAAAAATACGTCAGGGATGTGGTGCTGATGGGCGGTGCCGTTGGGCGCGATAATGTAAAGTCTTGGGAGAAGGCTGGGGCAGCGGTTACCGGCACTTTGTACAATTGTCATTCTGCCAATGACGACACACTGAGGCATTTATACCAGATGGCTAACGCCTGGCTTTCCAAGCCGGCTGGTCTGGGAGCGGCGATGCCGCCAGCCTATAATATCGACTGTACAGACTTCATTAGCGGCCACACGGTCTGGAAGGCCAACTTGCCCCGATTGGCGGAGTGGATCTCAGGCCTGGGCAAGGCTTAGCCACATGATAATGGCGTGACTTTGCACGGTACGAAAGAAAAATGAGCCTACCGTATTCCGGCCGAAGGTCTATCAAACTGGCAGCCGCCGTGTAATCAAGGCGGCACATCAAACCGCCTCGTAATTTAATGGGCATTCGGTTCCACATCAGAGAAGCTATCGTGCGCTATAGATACACCGGACAGGCTCGATCCATATATGACAAGGCTTCCAGGCTGCAAGTTTGCCGCAACGTCGCAAAGCGATCTGCGTGATGCGTCGTCACCGGTAACCTTGGGTGACGATACAGCGATGCACCATGAATTCGGCTCAGTAGCAGAACCTGCTGGGCCATGATCTCCAAAGACTCGCCTCCGTAGCGCTTTCGCAATCGAAGCGGCCTTACACTGACTTTATCGCCCCAAGAGCCCAGCTCATCTCCACTGTAAGTGGCCACAATTAGCTCATCCAACCCAATAAACCGGTAAATATCCCCTACGTCTGGATTTCGGTACCTTTTCTTTCCGGATTGATAATATCTACGAAACAGAATCGGTGCGCCGCTTTTGATCACCTCAAGAACATTGATCTTGATCTTGTAGTGCTGTTCAATTTTCTTGATTACATCGAGGCTTTCGAAAAAGCGGCCATCACGATGGATGGTAATCGTGCGTGGCAGCTCCCCGTTATGGTGGCGGCCATATTCCTGAATACTTTTATGCAGCAGACTTTTCAGCGCGTCGTCACCCAGGCGTTCCCCAGTTTGCAAATCCGCCAACTGCCAGCCGAGCTGCGCTCCGTTTCGTGTGAATAAAAAGGCCGAGCCCGGGGCTCGCTGCGATACCCCGCCCAGATCCAGCCCGATAAAGAGATCTACCTCGCCCGGCACATCTTCCAGACCGCAAATTAAACCACCGCCTTTACTGAACACACCGGCCGCCAGATTGTTGTAATAGGTTTTTTGATACGTCTTGGGGTGGTGGTCCGTGAGCATGAATTGGCAAGCTAGCTTGTGGCGAAATGCTACATCTCGGATCTCAGCCTTGTTGGCAGCCTTGTCGATAGCAATCACAAGCAGTGTGTTCTCAGGAGGGGTATTGGTCAGTCGCTTGTCCAGCTCCATGACATTTTTCAACGGCTTGGATGCGGTCAAACCCAGCCATTTTGGCAACGGATCAGCTGATATTCTTTGGCAGGATTCGCGCAGCTTGTAGAAGTGTTGGCTCAAGGTATCCGAGCTCACTCGGGTACCAACAGCCAGACAGACAACTTGTGCACGCGTCATGCCCCTGAAAGCACCCAGTTTGAGTACGGCTTTTTCTGTGTCATCAGTGCGCCCGCTGTGAAAACGCAGACGGAACGGTGGACGGATGTTACCTGCTGCCTCCGCCAACGGCTCAATCGGCACCACCTTTGCGCGGAATCCTGGCAGAAATAGGCCTTTCACCATCTCACCTGAAACTCTCAATCGATCCATGGTCGGCCACTTAAGATCTCTGGCCATTCGGTTGAGCAAAGGACTGTCAATTTTCTGAAGGGTTTCAAAGTCGAACATGGGCTCTAGCAGCGCACCCAAGTGATCAAACGTATCCTTACGCCCGTAACTAACCTTGACCACATGGCTGGCATGGACGATTTCCGCCTGTCCTGGCTGGATGTGGCCTTTTTCTTCATGGTAGCTGTAAAGCGTATGCGGAGTGCCCGGCACCGCTGAATCGGCAGTCTTATCGTTTGCCAACCCATGAAAGTCAGCAACGCCCGGTGGCTTACCTTGAACAATGTAACGATGGCGCACTCGCTTGATGTTTTTCAGCCAGTCCGGCCGCTTGTTGATGACCCAATCCAGCGTAATACCGTCCTTTGCACATATCTTGTGGCGTACGGAAAGCCCCAGAATTACCTGGCCACTGGGCAACAGTTCCGGCGTTATTTGAAGAGTCTTGAACAGTTCAAGATAAGCGGACTTGGCGCGGACCCGCTCTGATGGATTGGCCTCTTCGATTTCAACCCAGCCGGAGGGATGCCTGGATGCTTTCAGGGGGCGACCGATTGAGGGGTCTTGGTTTCGCGCCAAATTGAAGGCCGCGCGGTGGAGGTCCTGATTCAAAAGCCGTTCGATAGCACCCCGCTCTTCATCTCGGGCAGCTTGGAGTGCCACTTCGCCTTCCGGTTCCAGAGAGCATTTAAAGCCGAAAGCATCAATGTTCAGTGAGTCCAAATGCTGAAGAGCAACAACCGCGTAATGGCCCACATCGGTCACCGGCTGCCAGCGGTTGCTCTTCGCAGCAAGCCTTGCAGCTTTTCGAGTCTGCTGAACCTGCGATTCCTTTTCATCAACACCCGACTCAATGGTCACGCGGTAGCGGTACACAGAGATCTGTCTCAGGTCGCAATCAAGCCCCATGGCCGAAAGACCAACCTGTTCCTGAGCTGTAGCCATATTGAAGCATCCCTTTCGAATTGACGATTGGAAGAAGGATGCCGTGACCCTGGCGATCATGCGATACTGAACGGATTTACAATCTGCCCGATTTTCAAACAGAACCAGGTGTTTATATGGATGCAAACATCGACACAGACCTCAACTGGGAGCGCGTTGCTCAGTTCCATCTGATCGAAGTTATTGCCCTGTGGGAAGGAAGACTGACCACCAACCACCTGAAAGTGGCCTTCTCCATTGGCAGAAGCAAGGCGTCAGAGATCATCAAGTCCTACCAACGAAAAGTACCGGACAATATTCACCTCTGCAGTCAAGCAAGGGGGTACATACCCGAAACCGGTTTTCAGCCACGTTTCAGTCACGGTGAGGTGAATGAGTATCTGAATCTCCTGCACGGCGGATCCATTCAGAACAATCACTTTTATGCCCTGCAAACAGGGCATGCCCCTATAGACAGATTGCAATCCCTGACACGTCCCGTTGATCCAGAAATCGTGCGCGTTATCTTGCAAGCCGTGCGTGAAGGCCAGCGGATTAATGTGTGCTATCGATCCTTCGCGAACCCTGGGGGAGAAGAACGGCTGATTGCACCTCACACACTGGTCTCGGCCGACAGCCGTTGGCACGCTCGTGCATTTTGCGAGAGAGATCGGATGTTCAAAGACTTCATGCTGCACCGGTTCGTCGATGTGCCTGACATCGAGGGCGAACGACTTGAGATGGCAACTCCGTCCAACGATGTGGAGTGGTTCCGGGAAGTTGAAATGGTGCTCACACCCAATACAGCCCTGCGACCAGAGCAACAGCAGCTCGTGGCAGACGACTATGCCATGGGCCCGGACAAAACACTGCGGGTTATAGTGCGTTCACCATTGGTGAAGTACATGGTGGTTGCACTAAAGATAGGAACGCCTCACCAAACCCTTACGAACCCAAAGGCTCATCAACTAGCGTTAGCCAATCGGGATGCATTGCGGCATTTGATTTTATAAATCCGTGTGTCGCTGCTGCTTTCGGAGAACAGCACTGACCAATCTCCAGTACTTTTTAAAGATGCTCCCTGATAATCTGGGTCATCGGGCCAAAGTGGCCCAGGCTGGCCATGGTGGCCCACGTGGGCCAGAGTGGCCCGAGCGGGCCAAATTTATCCAAAGTGGCCCATGTGGGCCGAAATCGTGCGGTGCCTCCGGTTGGAGAACAGGTCTTTAGCTTTACCGCTCTCAATCCCTGCCTCGCGCTCTTGCACCGACGTTTTTGCTCACGCCTCCCCGCTGCAGCGTAAGTACTCCTCACTGGACATGAGCTGGGTCCAAGCTGTTGGACCCACTGTTGGCGTCCCTGCGCCTTGCTCTGTTTGTTTCCTGACTCTGACTGTCGAGGTGAGAGGTACGCGTCGTTCACCTCATGGCACATTTGGTGGCAATCAGGGATGGTGCGGTACAGGGGCGCCAGTGGTACCGGATATACCATTTGTGCGACTGAGCCAACTGCCGCATACCCCTGAAGGCCAAGTATACGCCTTGTATTTATACCGAAATGGCCTCACAACGTGCTCTTTAAACGCCTGCCGTGAAGTTGGTGGACTATGCCCACGCCAAAGCTATCGCAGCTAAAAACGGCAGTACTCTCGACCAAGGATAGATAGCAGGCTAAGTGTCTTATTCTGGTCACACCATACCGGACATTTTGAAGAGCGAGAAATACGTGCTAGCGTAAGCATCACCCCTGAAATGTGCCACTAGGGCAGCGGTCAAAGTGTCCGAATTGGGTCACCAGTCACCGGACAAGTCTGTGCCCAAAATTGGCGCTAATCGTTGAAAAGCCCGCCCCCCAAGGGCTGGAGCGCGACAGGTCTTCTGCATGCATCTGGTTGATTTGCGCCAATTTAGCCCCACCCAGCACGACCCCCACCATAGTATTACGGTGCACTCCGGAGGCAGAGGTCAGAGGTTCGAATCCTCTCGGGCGCGCCATGAATATCAAGGACTTGCGTGAAAACGCAGGTCCTTTTTTTTGGCTCGCACCCTAATGGTGCCTTGATAGTGCCCACACTCTTTTCATAGATTAGCATCCAATCTTATTTGTGACCTCTGCCGTGTTTGCACGTTTAGAGGTTAGTGGTTCGTGTTTTTGCCGTGTGGGTCTGGCAGACTCACAAGGATATACTGGATGTGGTAGCATCACTTGCACGGAAAAAGACGTTCACGAATGAAACCTATTATAATTCAAAAATATTAGGATGCCGCGTGACGCCTAAACCACCAAAGTAAACAATCCACATCCGCTAAACTGTTATTGTCTAGGGGCGGGCCGGAATGATAGTTTATTGCGGATTCTGGCAGGGAGCTTGGCCTTCCCGGACACGCACAACTGTAAACATCCCAGTTTCAGTTGCACCGCGGATTAGAGTTTTTCGCCCGTTGGTGTTTCGCCAGATATTCCCATGACGTCAAATCCACCAATGAATCGTGGGGACGTTCATCGTTGTATTCCGTCATCCATGATTCTGTCAGTTCTCGGACTTGGGTGAGGTTCCGGAAAACATACATATTCAGGATCTCGTCCCGATAAGTCCGATTGAAGCGCTCAACATAAGAGTTCTGAGTCGGTGTGCCCGGCTTGATAAACTCCAGCTCGACATCATGTTGGTCAGCCCAATCTGCCAAGGCAATCGAGATGAATTCAGGGCCATTATCCATGCGTAGTTTGGTCGGGTAGCCTCGCCAAGCAATGATGCGCTCCAGAACCCGTATGACCCTCGGTGCCGGCAGGTTCAGGTCAACCTCAATAGCCAGCACCTCCCGGTTAAAGTCGTCCACCACGTTAAACGTCCGGAACCGGCGGCCACAGAACAAGCTGTCGCTCATGAAATCCATGGACCAGCATCGATTAACGGTGGCTGGCACGCTCAATGGCTCCGGATTTCGTGTCGGGAGTCGTTTCTTGCCCCGTCGTCGTTTATTCAGGTTGAGTGCGCAGTACAGCCGGTGGACCCGCTTGTGATTCCATTCATGACCCCAGCGACGCAGCACTTTGAACAGTTTGCTGAAGCCGTAGGCCGGATAGCGCTCAGTCGCGCTCTGAAGCGCTGCAATCACCGGTTCGTCCCGGGAGGTATCCGGGCGATAGCGGTACACGGAGTCACTGATGCCAGCGATTCGACAGGCCCTACGGATGCTGACACCATGCGCCTGCTTGAGGTAATCCACCAGTTCTCGTCGAACGGCTGGCTTTACAGCTTTTTTTCGATCACATCCTTCAGCAGTTTGTGATCCAGGCTCAGCTCAGCGTACATCTGCTTCAGCCGGCGGTTTTCCTCTTCAAGCTCCTTAAGGCGCTTCACATCCGAGGCTTCCATGCCGCCGTACTTGGATTTCCAGTTGTAGTAGGTCGCATCGGAAATGCCGTACTCCCGGCAGACTTCCTTCACCAAGCGACCGCCCTCGACCTCTTTCAGGATCTTGACGATCTGTGACTCGCTGTACCGTGATTTCTTCATGTCGTTCTCCGTTTGCCTTATTGTAGGCCGGAGAACTCTAATTACGCATGCACCGATTTTAGGGGATGGTTACACTCCTGTCGGGGTTCGCCTACACGTTGTTCGATCGATTACGGGCCCACCTGAAAAAGACGCC
>CAYMQO010000117.1:0-6563 GCA_964392405.1 uncultured Marinobacter sp. | reverse complement strand
CCGGCACCCGCGCCTCAGGCCGCAGCGCCGACCGTCACTGAAGCGGCCCCGGCTGAGCCTTCCGTGCCTGCCGGCCATGCCGTCAAGTCACCCATGGTTGGTACATTTTACCGCGCACCTTCTCCTACCGCAGAGCCGTTTGTTGAAGTGGGACAGACCGTCAAGGCGGGCGATGTTATCTGCATCGTTGAGGCCATGAAGATGATGAACCAGATCGAAGCCGACAAGAGCGGCACCATCTCCCAGATTCTGGTGGAGAACGGTCAGCCGGTCGAGTTTGACGAGCCGCTGGTTATCATTTCCTGAGTAACAGGTGACATAGAAACATGGCCATGATTGATAAAGTTCTGATTGCCAACCGCGGCGAAATAGCGCTGAGGGTGCTCAGGGCCTGCAAGGAGCTTGGCATCCGCACGGTTGCCGTCCACTCCCAGGTCGACCGTGACCTGATGCATGTCCGCCTGGCGGACGAGTCGGTATGCATCGGCCCCAACAGCCCCACCGAAAGCTACCTCAACATTCCCGCCATTATCAGTGCCGCGGAAGTGACCGACAGCGTCGGCATTCACCCGGGTTACGGCTTCCTGGCGGAGAACGCCGACTTTGCCGAGCAGGTTGAAAAAAGCGGGTTTACCTTTATCGGTCCCCGGGCCGACACCATCCGCCTGATGGGTAACAAGGTTTCGGCCATTGAAGCCATGGTAAAAGCCGGCGTTCCGACGGTGCCTGGCTCCGATGGTCCGATCACCAACGACGACCAGCGCACCCTGGAGATTGCCCGCAAGATCGGCTATCCGGTCATCATCAAGGCAGCTTCTGGCGGCGGTGGCCGTGGTATGCAGGTGGTTCACACCGAAGCGGCACTGCTCAAGGGCATTCAGATCACCCAGAGCGAAGCCAAGGCAGCCTTTGGTGATGCCACCGTTTACCTGGAGAAGTACCTGGAGCGTCCACGTCACGTGGAAGTGCAGATTCTGGCGGACACCCATGGCAACGTGATTCATCTGGGTGACCGGGACTGCTCCTTCCAGCGCCGTCACCAGAAGGTGATCGAAGAGGCTCCGGCCCCGAACATTGACGAAGAGGCCCGCCAGCAGACACTGCAGGCCTGTGTAGATGCCTGTAAGGAAATCGGCTATGTGGGCGCCGGCACCTTTGAATTCCTGTACCAGGACGGTGCGTTCTACTTTATCGAGATGAACACCCGCGTTCAGGTGGAGCACCCGATTTCAGAAATGGTCACCGGCGTTGATATCGTCCGTGAGCAGCTTCGCATCGCCAGTGGTCTGCCTCTGCAATATAAACAGGAAGATATTCGCATCTCCGGCCATGCGCTGGAATGCCGGATCAACGCGGAAGACCCGAAGACCTTCGTACCCAGCCCGGGTACCGTGCGTCATTTCCACGCCCCCGGCGGCAATGGCGTTCGGGTAGACTCCCACCTGTACAGTGGCTACACGGTGCCACCGTTCTACGACTCGCTGGTCGCGAAACTGATCACCTGGGGCGACGACCGGGAAATTGCCCGTCGGCGCATGAAAAATGCCCTGGACGAACTGGTGGTGGAAGGCATTCGCACCAACCAGCCTCTCCATCGCAGCCTGATTCGGGACAGCGGCTTCAAGAACGTGGATTTCACCATTCACTATCTCGAAAAGCTGATACGGGACTGATATGCCCTGGCTCCAGTTACAGATTCCAGCGGATCCTGACACAGCAGACCAGCTGGAAGATCTTCTGTTGGAGATGGGCGCCGACGCGGTGACCATGGAGGACGCCGCGGATGACCCGATTTTTGAGCCAGACCCGGGCACCACACCCCTGTGGGGTGAAACCCGGGTTACCGGTCTCTTCGATGCCAGTCGTAACGGCGAGGAACTATGTTCCGCCATCCGCAGCGCCTGGCATCAGCAGACCCAGCAGGATCTGCCTGGTATCGAAATCGTCCTGGTAGAGGATAAGGACTGGGAACGGGCCTGGATGGACGAGTTCCACCCGTTGAAGTACGGCGAGCGGCTATGGATTGTTCCCAGTTGGCACGCCGCCCCCGACCCCGACGCTGCGAACCTGCTGCTGGACCCGGGTCTGGCCTTCGGTACCGGCACCCACCCCACCACCGCCCTGTGCCTGGAGTGGCTCGACGGCATGGATGTCGAGGGCGCGAAGGTCATCGACTATGGCTGCGGTTCGGGCATCCTGGCGCTTGCGGCGCTGCTGTTAGGGGCGAGCCATGCCATTGGGGTCGACACCGACCCCCAGGCGCTGGAAGCCAGCCGTGACAACGCCCAGCGCAACCAGATCAGCGAAGGCCGGCTTGAACTTTACCTCCCAGGCGACGAGCCCGGCACTCAGGCTGATATTCTTCTTGCCAATATTCTGGCCGGTCCGCTGATCACTCTGGCTCCCCAACTGGCACAGAAGGTTCGCCCGGGAGGGCATGTGGTGTTGTCCGGCATCCTGAGCTGGCAGGCCCGTGACGTGATGAGCGCTTACGAGCCGTGGTTTGTTATGGATGAGCCGGAACAGCGTGAAGAATGGATCCGCCTCACAGGTCGCCGTATTGGTGGATGACGGCGCCCGTGGCTGCCGCTAAACTGCCGATAGTCTTGAACCTTTACAGGATTTTAGGATGGCCGACACTTCCAGCCTGCTGACCCGATGCCCCCACTGCGATACCCGTTTCCGGGTTACCGGCAAACAGCTCGGTATTGCGGATGGCAAGGTTCGCTGTGGCCACTGCATGGAAGTTTTCGATGCCCGCGAGCATGCGGTTACGCCAGGCGGAGGTCAGGCCGGCAGTTCACCCCGGGATAACGACAGGCCGGGCCTGCTAACCAGCGACCCGGACGACGACCTGATCTTCCAGGACAACCCCGAGGAAGACGCCGCTGACGGCCCCTACGCTGGCCAGGGCTCCGGGTTCGATGACGAGGAACTCAGCGACAGCTTCCGCAGTGTCGAGTCAGGCTTCGGTCAGGACCTGTCTGACGATGACGACATTGATGAGGTGGACGAAAGCTGGGCCGAGGCCATGCTTCAGGAAGAACTGCCGGATCATGTGCCTGAAACGTCTCACAGCCGCACGCACGAGTCCGTGGCAGAGCCCGACGACGATGTCCAGAGCATGGAGAACCCGGCCATTGCCGACGACGTGACCGGTAACGGACATCCCGAGGCTGACCCGCCGGCTTCTGCCGTAAAATACCACCCGGTCACCGAGGAGCCCGCCGTCAGCATCCACACCGACGACGACACCTGGACAGTAGCCACTGACCCGGAAAGCCCGGCCGCTGAACGAAAGAAGACCAGCGACAGGTCCGGTACGGGCAGCTTCCTGCCACTGGACGATATTTCGCCCTACGACGGCCTGGGGCGGGAGCCGGTATCGGTCGGCTCCCGGTCCGGCAGTCGCGTCCGTGGCTGGTTATGGTCGCTTGTGGTATTGGCGCTGATCGCCGTTCTGGTGTCCCAGGTGGCGTGGTTCCAGTTCGACCGGCTTTCGGCCCTTCCCCAGCTACGCCCCTGGTACGAGAAAGCCTGCGAATACGCCGGCTGTGAACTGGCACCGCTGGTAGCCATGGAGAAGATCCAGAGCCGCAAGCTGGTGGTTCGCACCGACCCTGACGATCGCACCGCGCTCCTGGTGGACGCTGTGATCATCAACCAGGCGGAGTTTGAGCAACCTTTTCCGTCTATTGCCCTGACGTTCTCCAACCTGAACGGTGACGTGGTCGCCCAGAGCGTATTTCCACCGAAGGATTACCTTGCCGGTGAGGGCAGCGAACTGGCCGCCATGCCCCCGGGCACGCCGGTTCGCATCGCCATCAGTATCCGCGATCCCGGCCGCGATGCGGTCAACTACAATCTGCGTTTTGTGAATCGAAGCGGCGATTCCTGACCATTACGGGGACACCAGGCCGGACAAAAGTCAACCAGACAGGGTGAAAAATAATCAACTTTTTCCCATGTTCCGGCCTTCAATACCCTCCCTCCCGGCGGTATCATTGTCGCCCCCCTGAATCTGCCACCCTGATCTGACCGGCGCCCCCTTCGGCCGCAAAAAGCAGAATATGGTAGATTCAGAGACTGCTCGGTAACCTGGTGACGGACTCTAGACATATGCTGCCTTCGGTGAAGATCGGGCCCTATACCCTGCCCAATTCGCTGGTGGTTGCGCCTATGGCCGGCGTAACCGATCGCCCGTTCCGGTTGCTGTGCCGCCGGTTGGGAGCGGGTCTGGCGGTATCCGAGATGGTGATTGCTGACCCGACGCTGTGGCATACCCGAAAGTCACGCCTGCGGCTCGACCACGACGGTGAGCCCGAGCCCCGGGCAGTACAGATTGCGGGCGGCGACCCCGACATGCTCGCTAACGCGGCACGGATGAACGCGGACCAGGGCGCCCAGATCATCGACATCAATATGGGTTGCCCGGCGAAAAAAGTGTGTAACAAGGCCGCCGGCTCAGCGCTGATGAAGGATGAAGCACTGGTGAAGGACATCCTCCACGCCGTGGTTCAGGCGGTGGACGTGCCCGTCACCCTGAAAATGCGCACCGGCTGGGACAGGGATAACCGCAATGCGGTCCATATCGCACGACTGGCAGAGGATGCCGGTATCAGTGCCCTCGCGGTTCATGGTCGCACCCGGGCGGATGCCTACCGGGGCGAAGCCGAGTACGACACCATTGCCGAGGTGAAGCAGGCCGTCACCATACCGGTGTTCGCCAATGGCGACATTACAACGCCACAGCAGGCCAGGGACGTGCTCCTGTACACGGGGGCCGACGGACTGCTGATCGGCCGGGGCGCCCAGGGGCGCCCGTGGATTTTCCGGGAGATCCGGCACTTCCTTGAAACCGGCGAAGTCATGGCACCGCCGGCCCTGGACGAGGTGGAAGCCATCCTTCAGGAACACCTGAAAGAACTCCACCGGTTCTATGGAGACCCCATGGGTGTGCGCATTGCCCGCAAACACGTGGGCTGGTACCTGCAGGCCCACGATGCCGGCAAACAGTTCCGCAAGCGTTTTAATACGCTGGATTGCGCCCAGGCGCAGTCGGACAGTATCCAACAGTATTTTGCAGCCTTACGAAATGGAGAGGTATTCGCAGCATGACCGCTGAAACACTGGCACATGATTCCATGGCCCATTCCAGTAATGACGATCAGCCTACCCTGCAGACCGTCAGCAGCACGGGCAACTCTGTCACCCTGCGCGATAGTGTAGAGGTCGCCCTGAAAAACTACCTGGCTCAGCTTGATGGTGCCCCGGTCACCGACGTTTACCAGCTGGTACTGTCGGAAGTGGAAGCACCCCTGCTGGAGCAGGTCATGAAGTACACCCGTAACAACCAGACCAGGGCCTCCACCATGCTGGGGCTGAACCGGGGCACGCTCCGCAAGAAACTCAAGCAGTACGGTCTGCTATAATTCCCTGAATCTCCCAAGGCCTCCCGGAGTTATTTCGCGAGGCCTTTCCTGTTTCAAGAAGGCATCGAAAATGGCAAACCCTTCAAACACCCCTGTTCGTCGCGCCCTGATCAGCGTATCCGACAAGACCGGCATTGTGGACTTCGGTCGCAAACTGGCGGAGCGCGGTATTGAGCTGCTGTCCACCGGTGGCACCTTTCGTCTGCTGCAGGAAAACCAGGTGCCGGTGACGGAAGTCAGCGACCATACGGGCTTTCCCGAGATGATGGACGGCCGGGTCAAAACCCTGCATCCGAAAATTCACGGCGGCATCCTGGGCCGTCGGGGCACCGACGATCAGGTCATGGCCGAGCATGACATCGCCCCCATCGACATGGTGGTGGTCAACCTCTATCCGTTTGAGGAGACGGTAGCCAACCCGGATTGCGACCTGGCCACCGCCATTGAAAACATCGATATCGGTGGACCCACCATGGTGCGGGCAGCGGCCAAGAACCATAACGATGTTGCCATTATTGTTAATGCCTCTGACTACAGCCGGGTGCTGAAGGAACTGGACGAAAACGACGGCGAGCTGCGCTGGGAGACCCGTTTCGACCTGGCGGTAAAGGCCTTCGAGCATACCTCTGCCTACGACGGTGCCATTGCCAACTATCTGGGCGGCCGGACGCCGGACAACGATAACGCCGACTTCCCCCGTACTTTCAACGCCCAGTTTGTGAAGGTGCAGGACATGCGCTACGGCGAAAACCCGCACCAGCGGGCCGCCTTCTACGCCGAGCGCAACGGGACCGAAGCATCGGTAGCCACAGCTACCCAGCTCCAGGGCAAGGCCCTGAGCTTTAACAACGTGGCCGACACCGACGCCGCCCTTGAGTGCGTCAAACCCTTTGCCGACCCGGCCTGCGTAATCGTCAAGCATGCCAACCCCTGCGGTGTCGCCATTGGAGCCGATATTCGTCAGGCCTATGACTTTGCTTTCGCTACCGACCCCACCTCAGCCTTCGGCGGTATTATTGCCTTCAACCGCGAGCTGGATGGCGAGACGGCCCAGGCCATCATCGATCGCCAGTTTGTGGAAGTGATCATCGCGCCAACGGTCAGCCCGGAAGCCATCGAGCTGATCGCCGC
>CAYMQO010000116.1:0-6598 GCA_964392405.1 uncultured Marinobacter sp. | reverse complement strand
GTACTCCAATCGATATTCACACGAACTATGCAGTCAGCCCGATGATACTGAGGCTTATCGGCGCAAGCTGCTAACATCAATCCTAGAGAAATAAATGCCAGTGATCTATTCACGCTACTCATACACCTTGATCTAGCCTGGAACTTTTCCAAGAGGCGTAGATTGAGCTGCTACACCACTGTAATACCCATTTTTACCGCTCTTTTAAGCAGAGGTTAGGCTACCTCCAGCAACTTGGGTGTAGGTATCCCTCCACTACCCAGCAGCGGATTACTCAAGAGATGATTTAAGAGATAATCATTAAGAATGAAATAGAGCAGTGACCACCTAAATCCAAACGTTAACCACATTAGCCCCGAGCACATAAAAGTTTTTCCTGTTTTTTCATAAAACAGAATATCTATTCCACCACAACGCCAACGCCCAAAAGCCTCATTGCCTCACAAGCATTATCAAGGATTTTCTGCCTCTTCGCATCATCAATGGTTTCTTCAGCGTATGGGGGAAGCCATTTCGTGATTGATCCGCTAAATATAGAAATTTCGCCGACCCCATGCTCAATCTCTATGTTGATGCAGCGCCCCTTTTCCGAATATTTGATCCTCCCCCTGTCGAGCTGCACAGAGAGCTCATCGGCTCCTTCTACACGAGTCTTCGAAACTGCTTGCATAAAAAGAATCACTCTAATCCATGAAGTTTATCTTGACCCCTTTCTCCTTAAGAATGGGGTATTCGTACTGATAGAAAACCCGGTCGGGTTTAGCACCATTCACAAACGCAGTCACTGATTTCTCAGTGCCTGTGGCGTATTTTTGCGACAGCTTCGCCCACACCTTATCTGCATCAGCAGGATTGAAAAAATCACCTTGTTTCCCGCTACCGTAAAGCTTCTGCTGATCGAGCCATTTGCCCCCGGGAGTTTGTTCAAGAGTGGTCCACCCTCTTGCGCGAGCAAATGCCTCACCCAATTCCCTATTAGATACTCCGGACGGGTTCCACCCGGAATAGAAAACTGCTTCGCCCGGCCTTGAAGATACGTCTAAAGAATCGACTTTCTCTAGGTAACCTCTGAGAGTGATGTCGTAGTTAATGTCCCCCGTTCTGCCAAACTTTTCGTTAAGATACGCGCGGCGTGCCGCGACCGAGTCAACGTTGTCTGGAACGATGGAAACATCTAAACCTCGAGCCCCTGCATTCTTGGTTGAATTTATTGCCCCTCGCCCAAGAAAGCCACCAGCCACCGACACCACCGCATCAGGAGCAGTATACAGTGCGGTCGCCAGTCCGGGAGAGTCCTGGCTCATCCCAAGCTCACCCAGATACTCTTTACCGGCTTCATATTTTTCAAAGACGGGCGCCACTGCCTCGCCTATGGCTTCAGCGCCCTTTGTTTTGAGCTCCGATCCATACTGCTCTTTAATGCCCTCGACAACAGCCGCGCCGGCTGCGCCATCGCCGGTAAGCAGAACGGTCCCCAAGCCGCTCAACCCGGCTCCAACTTCGACCAAACCGTTCCATATCCCTTTAGCGGCGAGCTCTGCGGCACCAACGGCGTAGCCCAGGGCCGAAACCTCATTAGTGGCAGGCTCGCCTTGAGGCACTGCATGCGTTAATGGCGCATCCTGGGGCTCATCATTACCAGTTATGATGACAGGGTCTTGAGTCCTCGGAGTATCCGCCGGGTATACCAGGACCCCGATATCAACAAATCCTCCCTCTGGCGGCCCATCTCTCAATAGGCTCGGAAGGTCCCGCTCAAGATCAGGCTCAAGATAAACAAACAGCTCACCCCGATGGATCTTGTCCGTCAGGTCAGCGATCAGCTGGTTAACGTTACGGGGGCGGGTCCAGGGCTTCTGGAACACCAGTTGCCAGACGTCCAGCAGGCGGTAATTGAAAGGGTCATCGACCACTGACCGGGTCAGGCGTAGCAGATGGTCGCGGGCATAGGCACGGTCGTGGTGGAAAGCCAGGCGGGGCCCTTCAAAGAAGTCGTCGCCCTGATAATGCCTGGTAAAGGAGTAGATACGGCCCAGCGGGCCCGCTATCCGGATGGGGTCCTTGTTTAACATCCCTGTCGTCCCTGTGTGGTTTTCTGCGCTTGATACTCCGGCCTGGGTCCTGAATAGCCGGTACAGGTATGAAACCTTTTTTGACGGATGACGTCAACTCGGCCAGCGGACGGAGTGCACAGTTTGTGTCGAGGCCAGCCCGCCTGAACGCCGTTGTCAGGCAGGCGTCCCAGAGGGCGGCCTATACTTCCGGATCAGCGAACTTCGGCGCGCGTTTTTCGAGGTTGGCGTAGACGGCCTCGACCTGGTTCGGGCTGCCAATGATGCGGTCCTGTTCCCGGGATTCTTCAAGGAGGATGCGGGCTGCGTGCTCTTTCGGAGTTATGGCACTGTTGAGCATGCGCTTCATGGCGCGGATAGCGTCGGGACTCTTGGTGGCAATGGTTTGGGCCATGGCCAGCGCTTCTTCCCGCGGGTTTCCTCCTACGTGGGTTGCCATGCCCAGTTCCCAGGCTTCCTGGCCGTCCAGCACGCGACCGGTGTAGCACAGTTCGCGGAAGACGTCGGGGCGCACCAGCTCGTTGAGCAGCACCATTCCGCCCATATCCGGTACCAGTCCCCATTTGATTTCCATAACGGCCCACTGGGAGTCCGGGGTCGTAAACCGGATATCGGCACCCAGGGCGATCTGCAGGCCGCCTCCGAAGCAGACGCCATGGACGGCCGCGATGACGGGCACGGGCAGTTCCCGCCATACCATGGACACATACTGGGCCAGGTTGGAGTCGCCGTGAGTCCGGGGTTCCAGGCCGCTGCCGCTAAGGCCACTTTCGCCTGAGGCCATCCGGGAAAAGCCGCTCATGTCCAGGCCGGCACAAAAACAGCGGCCTTCGCCACCGATCACCACGGCCCGGAGGGAGGGGTCGTTTTTCAGTTCCTCACCCACGCGGGCAAGGTTGTTAAACATGCCGGTGTCCAGGGCGTTCATTTTTTCGGGACGGTTCAGGCGTACCTCAACGACGCCTTCGTGCTCCGTGCGGATGACCTGTACGGTTTCGGACATGATGACTTCCTCGTTAACGTCACGCCGGCTCCAGTATGCCGTTGGCGCTTCTGAATCAATGGATTCCGCCGGGTGCGACGGGCTCGGGTGTGTTTGCGCTTATGCTCACACTCTACCGCAAGTTTCTGGTTGTTGGCATATTTGCCTCGTCAGAGAAGCTTTTTAAGCTCCCGCGCAATCAACAGCCGCTGCACCTCGCTGGTCCCCTCGTAGATCTGGGTGATGCGGGCGTCGCGGTACATCCGCTCAACGGTGTAGTCCTCCAGGAAGCCGTAACCCCCGTGAATCTGAATGGCGTGGGAACAGACTTCCTCCGCCAGCTCGCTGGCAAAAAGCTTGGCCTGGGACGCCTCAGACAGGCACGGCAGGCCAGCGGTTTTGAGGCGGGCGGCGTGGATAACCAGCAAGCGCGCAGCATTGAGACGGGTGTGCATGTCGGCCAGCATATTGGCGATACTCTGGTGGTCGGTCAGGGGTACGCCGAACTGCTGGCGCTCGCGGGCGTATTTCAGCGCTGCCTCAAACGCGGCACGGGCGACGCCGACAGCTTGCGCGGCGATACCGATGCGCCCTCCTTCCAGGTTGGACAGGGCGATGGACAGCCCCTTGCCTCGCGGGCCCAGCAGATTTGCTTCCGGTATCCGGCAGTCGTCCAGTGTAATTGCGCAGGTGTCCGAGCCGCGAATGCCCATCTTGTGCTCCAGGCGATCCACCCGATAACCCGGGTTGTCGGTGGGCACCAGGAATGCCGACAGTCCCTTCTTGCCCAGATCCGGATCCGTGACTGCAAAGACCACCGCCAGACCCGCCCGCTTGCCATTGGTGACAAACTGTTTGGCGCCGTTGAGTACCCACTCGCCGTCTTTCAGTTCGGCACGGGTTTTCAGGGCGTGGGCTTCTGAGCCGGCCTGGGGTTCGGTGAGGCAGAAGCAGCCGATGGTGTCACCACTGGCCAGGGACGGCAGCCACTGGGATTTCTGTTCATCGGTACCGTAGTTGAGCACCGGCGCGCATCCGACTGAGTTATGGACACTCATCAGGGTACTGGTGGCACAGCACCCGGCTGCGACTTCCTCTACCGCCAGGGCGTAGGCCACGTAATCCACGAAACTGCCACCCCACTCTTCCGGCACCACCATGCCCAGCAGGCCCAGCTCGCCCATCTGCCGGATCACGGCGTCGTCGATGTAGCCGGACTTGTCCCATTCCGCGGCCCGGGGGGCCAGTTCACTCTGGGCGAACTGGCGGGCCATATCGCGGATCATCCGCTGGTCTTCGTTGAATTCAATATCCTGCATGGTCTTTTCTCTTGTTGTTGTCGCCGCTTTGGTTCAGGTCAGGACCGACCCTGCCAGAGCCGTTAGATACCTGCCTCGTCGAAAAGGACGGTAGCCGCGTCCGGCTGCAACTCATCAATGGACAGGATCCGCCACCGGGGAGATTTGTCCTTGTCCACAATGAGCGCCCGAATACCTTCAACGATGTCGCCCTGATCGAACCATACGTAATCCATCGCCAGCTCAGTTTCGAAAGCCTGGGCCAGTGTCATATCGCGACCCCGGCGCACCAGTTCCAGCGCCACCGCCATGCCCAGCGGTGACCGGCTTTCAAGGGCGGCAAGCGTTGTTCTGGCCCAGCCCGCATACTCCGGATTCTGTTCCTGCTGCAGGGAATCGCGGATTGCGGCCAGGTCCGGCTGGCTGAAATGCTTTTCGATGGCGGGCATTACTACTGCCAGACTGGCTTCGCCCGGATCACCGCTCAGGGATTTGAGCCCGCTCTTCACCGATTCGGTGCTGCTGGTATCGACGGCTGCCAGAAGATCATCCAGCCTGGGCAGATTATCCGCGGGTACATACATATCGGCGAGCCCGGCAAACAACGCATCGGCCGCACCAAGCTGGGCACCGGTGATGGCAAGGTATTCTCCGAGGCGTCGCGGCAGCCGGCTCAGGAAATAGGTCGCGCCCACATCCGGGAAGTAACCGATACCCGTCTCCGGCATCGCCAGCTTCGCGCGCTCGGTAACGATGCGCAGGCTGGCGCCCTGTGCCACGCCCATACCGCCACCCATGACGAAACCATTCATCAGACACAGCACCGGTTTCCTGTACTCATAAATGGCCAGATCCAGGGCATACTCTTCCTCAAAGAACACCCGGTGCAGGGTGCCACCGTTCTGGTAGCTGTCGTACAGGGCGCGGATGTCACCACCGGCACAGAAGGCCTTCTCGCCGGCACCCTGGAAGATCACGCCTTCGATATCATCATCCCGTGCCCACTCGTCCATCTGTTGATGGATGGTGCGCACCATGTCCAGGGTCAGTGCATTCAGTCCGCTGGGCCGATTCAGGGTCAGGACGCCAAAGCGGCTCCGAACCTCAACGGTGACATCCGGCTGGTTATCGGTCATGTGCTGTCCTTCATATAACGTTTGATAATGGCCGAGAAGTCCAGATGACCATTACCGTCAAAACTCATGGATTGATAGAGCTGCTGCGCCAGCGCTCCCATAATGACGGGCTGGCCGCTGGCCTTCGCCGCTTCCGTGGCCAGGCCCAGGTCCTTGACCATCAGGTCCATACCAAAGCCGCCGGTATAGCCCCGACTGGAGGGCACGGCTTCCATAACCCCCGGGTAGGGGTTATAGGTATCGGTACTCCAACAACGACCACTTGAGGTATTGATCACGCCGGCCAGGACTTCCGGATCGACCCCCATGGAAACGCCCAGGCTCATGGCTTCGGCGGCGCCAATCATGGAGATGCCCAGGAGCAGGTTGTTCGCCATTTTGGCAGCTTGTCCGTTACCGGCAGCGCCGCAATGAATAATATTTCGCCCCATGTTTTCCAGCACCGGCCGGGCGAAGGCAAACTCCTGCGCCTCGCCACCCACCATAAAGGTCAGGGTGCCTGCCTGAGCACCGCCCGTACCACCGGAAACCGGCGCATCCAGCATGGGATTGCCCTGCGCGGCTGCCCTGGTGGCTACTTCCCGTGCGGTCATGGGGTCGATGGTCGAGCTGTCGATCAGGTGGACGCCTGCGGGAACATGGGCCAGCAGGCCATCCTCTGGCAGATAAACCGCCTTCACGTGGCGGGCCGCGGGCAGCATGGTAATGATCAATTCCGCGCCGCTGCGGGCCACAGCGGCAATATCTGCCGCTGCGCGGGCGCCGTCTGACACGGCTTTTTCCACTGCCGCCGGAACCAGATCAAACACCGTCAGTTCGTGCCCTGCCTTGAGCAGGTTGCTGGCCATGGGTGCACCCATATTGCCCAGGCCAATGAATCCGATTTTCATGATAGAGCCTCCACTTGATGGCGGCGGGAACCGGGGAGGGTGATCAGGTCAACCTGCGCTCTGGTCTCAGTCAGAATGGTTTCGTACGCCATGGCATGATTCCTCAGCGCAGATGAATGGTGGTGTTTACGGAACCGGTCTGCTCGTCTTCATCGAACCAGCGGGAGATCACGGTCTTGGTCTGAGTGTAGAACTGCACAACCTGTTTGCCGTAGGGGCC
>CAYMQO010000115.1:969-6681 GCA_964392405.1 uncultured Marinobacter sp. | reverse complement strand
TGGTTACCGTTTCGGATCTGATTATCTGCTCGGCCCTGCAACGGAAAGAAAGCCGGGGGCTGCACTTCACCCTCGACTATCCCGGGCTGCAGAATGAACCGGCGGACACCATACTGGTGCCCACCACCTATCGCATTGCGTCACCCTGAGTGCCGGCCTGCCGGCGCTCACTCTCAAGTGAGTTCTGTATCCATGTCCGACAAGTCGAAAGTCGAGTTCAACCGCCTGTGGTGGCACAGCCGCCGGGGTATGCTGGAGCTGGACGTTCTGTTGATCCCCTTCCTGGAAGAAGTCTACTCATCACTGCCAGAAGAAGATCAGCAGCGATACCAGAAACTGCTCCAGTGCGAAGACACGGACATGTTCCAGTGGTTTATGCAGCGCAGCGAACCGGATGACCCCGATCTGCGCCGCATCGTGCAACTGATTCTGGACCGTGTTCAGCCGGATTGATCTGCCACTGCGGCCATCAACCCTGTGCGGACTGCTCGCCGCAGCCCCCTGGGCGCTGCTGGCCATCCTGGCCTTTTCCCTGACGACCATGGGACACTGGTGGCTGATTCCCGTACCGGTGCTTTTACTGTGGGCCGCCCGGGGCCGCTGGATTCAGAGCGGCCCTCTGTCAGCGCCAGAGTCGGTGATCCGCGTGGTCACCCGCGGGCCACGGCTGTTTGTCGAACTGGCCCGGGGTGATGAAGATGAAGTGGTGCCCACAGCCAGCAGCCGGGTATCGGGACACTATCTGGTGCTGGGCCTGCAGAGTGTCCATCGCCGCCGGCGTTATCAACTGATGCTGCTGGCCGCGCCCTGGGGCAACGCGCCGGCCGAACCCCTGCGTCGGCTGAGGGTGTGGCTGCGGCTGATGCCGGACCCACCCAGACCCGAACCCCGGCGCTGGCACCTCAGACTCCTGCACACTGTTCGTTCTGGAGAGCATAGCCATGACTACCGAAGTCCACCCCCTCGCCCGCCGTCAACCTGAGCTGCCAGCGGCCGTACTGCTGGAAGACCGGGCCCTGTTCCGGGTCAGCGGGCCGGGTACCAATGATTTCCTGCAAGGGCAACTGAGCCAGGACTTGTCCGGTGTGGTCGCGGGGTACTCCCCCCGGGGCAGCGCCTCGACCCCCAAGGGGCGGGCCTATCTGTTAACGCGGCTGGTCCGGGATGGGGACGATATCCTGCTCACCATGCCGGCGAGCCTGGCTGAAGCGGTGACCACCCAACTGAAGAAATACCTGATGCTGTTCCGCGGTACTACCATGACCCGGCTGCAGGATAGCCGGGTTTACGGGCTATTCGGTGATGGCGCCGCCGAGGCTGTAGCTGGTGCTTCGGCAGCCTTGCCGATGGAGGAAAATGACTCGGTGCCGGTGGCCGGTGGCCACCTGATTCGGGTTGAAGCCACCGCCGAGGGCCTGTCCCGCTTCGAGCTATGGCTTCCGGAAGGCTCCGATACTGCGCTCCAGAACACCGTCCAATCCGTTGCCCAGGCATCACTGGCCGACTGGGAGGCCGGCGAGATCGCTGCGGGTGTCCCCGAACTTACTCCGGACACTCAGGAGACCTGGGTTCCCCAGATGCTGAACCTGCAGCACCTGAATGGCATTCACTTCAGGAAGGGATGCTATACCGGGCAGGAAGTGATCGCCCGCATGCATTTTCTGGGGCAACTGAAGAAAAGCCTGTTCCGGCTGGAAGGGCCGGCCGCCGAATTACCGGCACCGGGATCTTCGGTCATGGCAGATGACAAGGCGGTGGGCGAAGTTGTGCGGGCGGTCGCCTACGACGACGACACGATCGCGCTGCTGGCCGTTCTGCGTCACGCGGATGCGGACAAAAACCTGTACCTGACCGATAAAACACAATCCCTGCAGGTGCGGCCCCTGCCTTATGCGGTGCCAGAGCGTGACGCAGAGCAATCAGATACATAAGGTGACAGGAAACGGCGCTGGTATCTGTTATAACGGTGCCATTTCCAGTGTGAACTGAACATCAGGGGCTTGGGGCATTATGGCGAATATTACTGACACCATCCGCGATGACATTCTGACGGCCATTGAGAGCGACCGGCTGATCCTGCCGACGCTGCCGGAGGTGGCCCTGCAGGTTCGGGATATTGCCGAGTCTGAGGACTCGTCCATTGCCGATCTGGTTGATGTGATCAGTTCCGATACCGCCATGTCCGCCCGCCTGATCCGGGTGTGCAACAGCCCCCTGTTCCGCGGTAGCCGCGCGATTGAGAACCTGAATATGGCGGTCAGCCGGCTGGGCATGGCCTATACCAGCAACCTGGCTATGGGGCTGGCCATGGAGCAGATGTTCCAGGCCACGTCGGACATGGTGGATCGCCGTCTGCGTGCGAATTGGCAGACGAGTACGGAAGTGGCCGGAATCTGTCATGTGCTGGCCCGGCAGTACACGCGCCTGAAGCCCGAGCAGGCGACGTTGGCTGGCCTGGTCCATATGATCGGGGTGTTGCCGATTCTGCGCTATGTTGAGGACCGGGAGATGCAGATCAGCAGTATTCTGCTGGACAATGTGATTGATGAGCTGCACCCCCGTATCGGGGCGCGGATTTTGCGTCGGTGGGACTTTCCGGATGCGCTTCAGCTGGTGCCGCTGGAGTATCAGAACTTTCAGCGGCAGGTGCCTTCGGCGGATTATGCGGATCTGGTGATGGTGGCGCGGTTGCAGTTGCTGGCGGGGTCGGATCATCCGGTGAATGAGCTGGACTGGGGGTCGATCAGTGCCTTTGGGCGTTTGGGGTTGGATCCTGGGGCGCGGCTGGATGATGAGGAGGATCTTACTGCGCAGATGGAAGCGGCTATGGCTTTGTTGCAGTGAGGTTTTTTGGGTTGGCTTTTTTTAACTGATCGGATTGCGGCCTGATTGTTGGGGGGGCCGGCCGCGGAGGTGGGGGGAGTTTCTGGCTAGCCAAGGATCCGGCTACTTTACGGCGGCTTCCTGATGAGCTTCTCGGGCGCTTACACGTGGTCTTTCCTATCCTGCTTTCCTTTCGTGTATCGCTCGATCAACTCTTCCTTGTCCGGCAATGACCAGTCTATCGGGGTCCCGCCTTGCTGTATTAGCCATTCGTTGGCTTTTGAGAAGTGCTTGCAGCCGAAGAAGCCCCGGAAGGCGCTCAGCGGGGACGGATGCGGGCCTTCGAGGATGAGGTGGCGGTTGCGGTCGATGATCCGGCCTTTTTTGCGGGCGTAGCTGCCCCAGAGCAGGAAGACGACGCCGTTTCGGTGCTGGCTGACGGTCTCGATGACTTTGTCGGTGAAGCGTTCCCAGCCTTTGCCCTGATGGGCGCCGGCGCTGGCCTGTTCTACGGTGAGGACGGCGTTGATGAGGAGTACGCCCTGCTCAGCCCAGGTTTGCAGGCAGCCGTGGTCGGGTGGCTCGATGCCGAGGTCGTCGCGAATTTCCTTGAACATGTTGACCAGGGACGGTGGCACTTTTACCCCGGGCCGGACGGAGAAGCAGAGGCCGTGGGCCTGGCCGGGGCCGTGGTAGGGGTCCTGGCCGATGATGACGACTTTGACCTGATCAAGCGGCGTGGTGTTGAGGGCGTTGAAGCAGTGGCGGCGTTCCGGGAACAGCACTTTGCCGGCAGCTTCTTCGCTGGCCAGGAATTCCGCCAGTTGCTGCATGTAGGGCTGGCGGAATTCGTCCGCCAGCCACTGGTCCCAGCCGCGCCCGGGTTTGAGTTCCTGGGCCAGGAGTTCGGCGGGGTGCATGGGGTTATTCTCCTGAGGTGTTTTTCGGGTCCTGTTTCTGTTCGGGGCGCATGGCCGGGAACAGGATGACGTCCCGTATGGACGGTGAGTCCGTGAACAGCATTGCCAGCCGGTCGATGCCGATTCCTTCGCCAGCGGTGGGCGGCATGCCGTATTCGAGCGCCATGACGTAGTCTTCGTCGTAGAACATGGCTTCGTCGTCGCCGGCTTCTTTTTCCGCCACCTGGGCGCGGAAGCGTTCGGCCTGGTCTTCGGCATCGTTAAGCTCGGAGAAGCCGTTGGCGATTTCGCGGCCGCCCACGAAGAATTCGAAGCGTTCAGTCACAAACGGGTCGCTGTCTTTGCTGCGGGCCAGGGGCGACACTTCCTTCGGGTATTCGGTGATGAAGGTAGGCTGCATCAGACGGTGCTCTGCCGTAGCCTCGAAGATTTCAATCTGTACCCGGCCCAAACCCCAGCCGGCCTTGACCTGGATACCCAGGTCAGCCGCGACTTTGCGGGCCTGAGTGTCATCGGCCAGCTGCTCCCGGGTGATGTCCGGGTTGAAGCGCAGGATGGCGTCCACCACGGTCATCCGCTCGAACGGCTTGCCGAAGTCGTATTCGATGGTTTCCTGGGTACCGTCGGCCAGGGCGCGGGTGTTCGTCACGATGGTGGTCCCCAGCACCTTCTGGGCGATGGTGCGGAGCATGTCTTCGGTAAGGTCCATCAGGTCGTTGTAATCGGCGTAAGCCTGATAGAACTCGACCATGGTGAACTCGGGGTTGTGCCGGGTAGAGAGCCCTTCGTTACGGAAGTTACGGTTGATCTCAAAAACCCGCTCGAACCCGCCTACCACCAGTCGCTTGAGGAACAGCTCCGGGGCGATCCGCAGGTACATGTCGATGCCCAGCGCATTGTGATGGGTGACGAACGGCCGAGCGGTGGCACCACCGGGGATCACCTGGAGCATGGGGGTTTCGACTTCCATAAAGTCACGGTCGGCGAAATACTGGCGCATGACGTTGATGATTTTTGAGCGCGCATGGAACACCCGCCGGCTCTCTTCGTTCATCATCAGGTCCACGTACCGGTGACGGTAGCGGGCTTCAGTGTCGGTCAGGCCCTTGTGCTTTTCCGGCAAAGGCCGCAGGGACTTGGTGAGCAGCACATACTCTTCCATGGTGACGTACAGATCGCCCTTGCCAGACTTGGCCAAGGTGCCACGCACGCCAATGATATCCCCCAGGTCCCAGTGCCGGGTCTCCTTCTGGACATCTTTGGACGCATACACCTGAATGCGGCCGGTCATATCCTGAACCACTTTGAACGCCTTGCGATCCAGCATCATACGGCCGGCAATGGCGACCCTGATGCCCATGGACTCCAGCTCTTCCTTCGATTTATCACCATATTCCGCCTGCAGCTCGGCAGCGGTGGCATCACGGCGAAAATCATTGGGGAAGGGATTGCCCTGTTGACGCAGTTCGGCCAGTTTGGCGCGGCGCTCGGCGATCAGCTTGTTATCCTCGGTATGTGTGGCATTCAGGTTGTGGTCAGTCATCTTGGCTCACAAAGTAAGTCGGGGGTTCCGGGTAAGAACAGAAAACGGCGCTGATTACAGCGCCATTTTGAGGCTGGCTTCAATAAACCGGTCGATATCGCCATCCAGCACGTTCTGGGTGTTGCTGGTTTCAATCCTGGTGCGCAGGTCCTTGATACGACCGTCGTCCAGCACGTAGGAGCGGATCTGGCTGCCCCAGCCAATGTCCGACTTGGCGTCTTCCTGCTTCTGTTTCTCGGCGTTACGCAGTTGCATCTCATGTTCGAACAGTTTGGCCTTGAGCTGTTTCATGGCCTGGTCCTTGTTCTGATGCTGACTGCGCCCCGCCTGACAGGCGACGACGATGCCGGTGGGGTTGTGGGTCAGACGTACCGCAGATTCGGTCCGGTTAACGTGCTGACCACCAGCGCCGGAGGCACGGTATAC
>CAYMQO010000115.1:0-959 GCA_964392405.1 uncultured Marinobacter sp. | reverse complement strand
GGGTTAATTTCGATTTCAATGCTGTCGTCCACTTCCGGCGAGACGAACACCGATGAAAATGAGGTGTGTCGGCGATTGCCGGAGTCAAAGGGCGATTTACGCACCAGGCGGTGAACGCCGGTTTCCGTGCGCAGCCAGCCATAGGCGTGGTCGCCCTGGATGTGGATGGTCGCACTTTTGATGCCCGCCACTTCCCCGCCCTGCAATTCAACGATCTCCGCTTTAAAACCCCGGCGCTCGGCCCAGCGCAGATACATGCGCAGGAGCATGTTGGCCCAGTCCTGGGCTTCGGTACCACCGGAGCCGGCCTGGATGTCGAGGTAGGCGTTGTTGCTATCCATCTCGCCGGAGAACATGCGGCGGAATTCGAGCTTTTCGAGGTCTTTGTCGAGTTCTTCGAGGTCGTTCTCGATGTCGGCGACGGTGCCTTCGTCTTCTTCCTCAGCGGCCATTTCAAGCAGGCTTTCGGCGTCGTCGAGGCCGGTGGTGAGGGTGTCGATGGTGCGTACGATCAGTTCAAGGTCGGAGCGCTCTTTACCCAGAGCCTGGGCCCGCTCGGGATCGTCCCAGACGGTGGGCTGTTCCAGTTCGCGTTCGACTTCTGTCAGGCGCTCGCTGCGCTGATCGTAGTCAAAGATACCCCCTGAGCGCTTCAGTGCGCTCACGAAGCTCTTTGATCTTCGTAACGATGGGATTGATTTCCATGGGACCCTTTTACTCGTGTTGGTCAATGGCTGAAACTTGAGGCGGAATTCTACCGGAATTCCAATACGAGTTCAGCCATCATAATAGGTGACTTGGTATAGGGCAGGCGTGAGGCAGCACAATGATTCCAGCGGAGGGCCGAGTAGATCTTTTCGGGATCGTGCGTAGCCAGGGATGGCGGAGCCGAGCGTACATGGACGTATCCACAGCGTATCCCGAAAAGACCTACCCGGCCCTCCGCACCACCAAACCAC
>CAYMQO010000114.1:1905-6706 GCA_964392405.1 uncultured Marinobacter sp. | reverse complement strand
CTGCGGTTACTCGACCCCGCCCGTTTTCACGACCTGGAGACCTTCCGCCAGCAGGAGGCGGACTACCAGCAAGTGAACAACGTGGTACAGGAGCTGCTGGCATCCGGCGAGGCACCCGGGCCTGATCGCCAGGCCATTCTTCGCAGCTGGCTGGGGGACGAGCTGGACACGCTGCTGATCGCTGACGATCCCGTGGCCGCCATCGTGGATGCCCTGCTGGACCGGCACGGCACCGGGCGGGTGCTGTTCCGCAACACCCGTGCGTCAGTGAAGGGCTTTCCCCGCCGTCAACTGCACACCTATGCCTTGCCCTGCCCGGAGCTGTATCAGCGCGAAGGGACGATCAGTGGCGAGGCGGGCCTGACCCCGGAAAGCGGCTTCACCGATGAGCGCTGGCTGGCGGAAGACCCCCGGGTGAGCTGGCTGGAGCAGACACTCAAAACCCTGAAGCGGGAAAAAGTGGTGGTCATCTGCGCCCACGCGGAAACCGCCATGGCACTGGAAGAGCACCTGCAGTTGCGGGCTGGTATCCGCAGCGCGGCCTTCCACGAGCATCTTAGCCTGATCGAACGGGACCGGGCGGCCGCCTATTTTGCGGAAGATGAACAGGGGGCCCAGGCCCTGATCTGCTCCGAGATCGGCAGTGAAGGCCGTAACTTCCAGTTTTCCCGCCACCTGATTCTGCTGGACCTGCCGGCGAATCCGGACCTGCTGGAGCAACGGATTGGCCGTCTTGACCGGATTGGCCAGGGCGACCTCATCGACATCCATGTGCCTTACCTGGAGGGCACCAGCGGAGAAGCCCAGTGTCGCTGGTTCCAAGAAGGACTGAACGCCTTCGAGCGCAGCTGTGCCATTGGCATAGCCGTGTTAGACGCCGTCCGGGAGCAGTGGCAGGCAGCCATTAACGGCGATCACAGCCAGATACAGCCATTGATCGAGCAGACTGCAGAGCGGGCAGCGGCACTGCAGGACCGGTTGGAGCAGGGCAGAGACGCCCTGATTGAGCTGAACTCCTGCCGCCCTGAGCAGGCACAAAGGCTGATCGAAGCCATTGAAAAGGAAGAGGCTGACGCCAGCCTGCAGGACTATGTGCACACCGCCTGTGATATTTTCGGCGTCGATGTGGAAGAGCATTCTGCCCATGCGGAGGTGCTAAAACCCAGCGACCAGCGTCACTCGGGACAACTGGAGCTGGTGCCGGACGATGGCATCACCGTGACCTACAACCGTGAAAAGGCCCTTGGTCGGGAAGATATGGCCTTTATGAGCTGGGAGCACCCGCTGGTCACAGGCGTGATGGATTCCGTGCTGGGATCCGGGCTTGGTAAAGCGGCGCTGGCGACCATTTCGGTTAAAGGCCTGCCGCCGGGGACTGTTATGCTGGAGGCAGTGTTTACGGTTCATTGCCCGGCCCCGGAGCGGTTGCAGCTGGCCCGTTACCTGCCGCTGTCACCGGTGCGGGTGCTGGTGGATGTGAATGGCCGCGACCTCTCAGCGGTGCTGCCCCATGACCGGCTGAATGGCCTGTGTTCCAACATCCCCCGGCGGACGGCCCAGTCTGTGGTGCCCCGGATAAGGGCCGAGGTGGAGACCATGGTGGCCCATGCCACCGCGCTGGCGGAGCCGAAGTTCGAACCCGGCCGTGACGCTGCCCTGAGCCGGGTGCGTAAAATGCTCGAGCCTGAAATTCAGCGCCTCGAAGCGCTGGGCCGGCGTAACCCGGCCATCCGCGACGAGGAAATTGCCTTCTTCCGGGAACAGCTTGACGCTGCAGAAGCCGCCATTGCCCGGGCCGAACTGGCGCTGGAGGGAATCCGCGTCGTGATAACTGCCTGATCCGCCGAAAAGAGTGGCAGGATCGTAAGAACGGTAAGAGTGGCAAGGCTCCATGTGTTCCGGTACTTTGACCTGACGACCAAGGAAAGAGAGCGCCTATGATGACCCTGATACTGTTTGTACTGGCCGTAGCCGCCCTGCTGGTGGTAATGCGCCGTGAAGCCGGCGCCCAGGCGGCGGTTATTGTGATGGTAGTGTTCGGCCTGCTGTCGCTGATATTTGCTTCTGGCTGGCTCGCACTGTTGCTGTTTATCGGCGCAGCAATAACCGCTGCCGCCGGACTGCCCGGGTTCCGTCGCAGCTGGCTGACCCCCCGGGCATTCGCCATGTTCAAGAAAGCAGCCCCGAAGGTCTCCGCCACCGAGCAGGTGGCGCTGGACGCGGGCACCGTCGGCTGGGACGGTGAGCTGTTCACCGGGCGGCCCGACTGGCACAACCTGCTGATCAACCGGAACACCGGCCTGACGGAAGAGGAGCAGGCTTTCCTCGATAATCAGTGCGAAACCGCCGTCGCCATGTGCAACGCCTGGGACATTGCGGTTGAGCGGGCCGACCTGCCGCCGGAGCTGTGGGATTACATCAGGAAAGAGCGCTTTCTTGGCATGATTATCCCCAAGGAGTATGGCGGCCTCGGGTTTTCCGCCAAGGCTCAGTCGGCCGTGCTGCAGAAGCTGGCGGCCAACGAAGTCCTTATGGTGTCCGTGGGCGTGCCCAACTCCCTTGGCCCCGGCGAACTGCTGGTCAAGTACGGAACCGATGAGCAGAAGGACCACTATCTGCCGCGGCTGGCGGACGGGCGGGAGATTCCCTGCTTCGGTCTGACCGGTCCCCGGGCCGGTTCTGACGCCACCTCGCTGCCGGATACCGGCGTCGTGTGCAAGGGTGTCTACAACGGCGAAGAAGTACTAGGGTTGAGACTCAACTTCGAGAAGCGCTGGATTACCCTGGCACCGATCGCCACGGTGGTAGGCCTGGCCTTTCGCATGTTTGACCCGGACGGACTGCTGGGTGACGAGAAGGACCTGGGCATCACCTGTGCGCTGATTCCCCGGAATACCGAAGGAATGGAAATCGGCCGTCGTCACTGGCCCATTGGCAGCCCCTTCATGAACGGGCCCATTGTTGGCAAGGACGTCTTCATTCCCCTGAGCTTTATTATCGGCGGCCCTGAGATGGCCGGTGAAGGCTGGCGGATGCTGGTTGAGTGCCTGTCGGTGGGACGCTGTATCACCCTGCCGTCCGGGGCTGCCGGATCTGCGGCGACCGCTGTGGGTGTGGCCGGTGGCTTTACCCGGGTGCGTCGCCAGTTCAATACACCGGTGGCGGATATGGAAGGGGTTCAGGAAGCCCTGGCGCGCATTGCCGGCCAGTGCTACATCACCCAGTCGTCCGTATTGCAGACCGCCAATATGGTGGACAACGGTGAGAAGCCGGCGGTTCCCTCTGCCATCCTCAAGTATCAGTTAACGGAAATGCAGCGCGCGGTGCTGACTGACGCCATGGACGTACACGGTGGCAAAACCGTGACGCTGGGGCCCCGTAACTATCTGGGCATCGGGTTCTCCGGTTCGGCGGTATCCATCACCGTGGAAGGTGCCAATATCATGACCCGCAGCCTGATGATCTTTGGTCAGGGCGCAATCCGCTGCCATCCCTATGTGCTGAGAGAACTGGCCGCCAAGGAGCAGAACGACGAACGTGCCTTTGACGACGCCTTCTTCAGCCATGTTGGGCTGGTGTTCGGTAACGCAGCCCGGGCCTTTACCCAGGCACTGGGGCTGGGTAAGGCGGAAGTTCCGTTCGACAGCACTGCGCGGCCTTACGCTCAGGCGGTGGCCCGTTTCAGCGCGGCCTTTGGTCTGTGCGCCGATGCGGCCATGTCGACCCTGGGCTCACAGCTCAAGATGCGGGAGCTCATTTCCGCGCGGCTGGGAGACATGCTCGGCAATCTTTATATGGCGTCCATGGTGCTCAAGCACTGGCACGAGACCCAACCGGTGGAAGGTGAGGGCGACTTGCTGGAATACAGCATGTGTCTGCTCCTGCACCGGACCGAGACTGCCCTGGATGAGTTGCTGCAGAACCTGCCCAACCGGGCAGTGGCGGTGGCGCTGCGGCTGGTGACCCTGCCCCTGGGCCGAAGCTGGTATAAGCCCCACGATGACGTTACCCGCCGTGTGGCGCGGGCGATCTCTACTGACACACCGGTACGGGCCAAGCTGCTTGCGCCCATCTGGCATGCCGAGGGCAGCGGCAAGGAAAACCCCGTGGCCCGCTACAACGCGCTACTGAAGGATTATGATCGGGCAGAGGGCATTTACCGCAAGGTGGGCAAAGCAGTCGCCAAAGGCCGGCTGCCCGGCGAAGCCCTGCACCCGGAGCAGCAGTTTGAGGCGGCTTACGAGGCCGAAATCCTCAGTGATGAAGAGATCGCCTTTATGCGCGAATACGAACGGAATGTGCTGGACATGCTGACGGTGGATGACTTCCCCTTCGACGCGCTGGCCATGGACAAATCCACTCTGATCAATCACAACCCGTCCCCATCGGCGGCGTAGGCCGACAGACGCGGCTGGCAGCGTAATCGCCTGCCGGCCGCCCACCTGGTCGCTGGACGATAATGACGCAAAGCAAGAAACAGAAAAGGCAGCCCGAAGGCTGCCTTTTTCATTTTCAGGAGCGTCTGCCCGAAAGCGGGACGCCGCCTGCGCTGAAGCCTGATTTTACAGGGCTACAACGTTCTCCGCCTGAGGACCTTTCTGGCCCTGGGTGACGGTGAACTCAACCTGCTGGCCTTCGGCCAGGGTCTTGAAGCCGCCGCCCTGAATGGCACTGTAGTGAACGAAAACGTCCGGGCCGGACTCACGGGTGATGAAGCCAAAGCCTTTCGCTTCGTTGAAGAACTTAACAGTACCGGTAACAGTAGACATACTCGAAATTCCTGTATTCAAAACACTTACTT
>CAYMQO010000114.1:0-1805 GCA_964392405.1 uncultured Marinobacter sp. | reverse complement strand
CCCCCGAAACAGTAACCCTGGGCGGCGATGCGGCTGTCGTCCACGGTTTCGTGGTCCCGCAATTCCTCCAGCGCAGCGGCAAAGCGGGTTTGCAGGGCGTCGAGATCACCGGTCGCTTCCTTCATGAAGGCCTGGGCTTCATCCGGGTGATCCGCCAGTTTGCCGTCGCCATACATATCCAGGGCGAAGGCCGTGTAGCCGGCTGCCGCCAGCTTCTCCGCCTCTTCACGCACAAACCCATCATGGCCCCACCATTCATGCACCACCAGTATTCCCGGGCGTTCGCCTTCGTAGGCATCATTCCAGGCCATATAGCCGGTGAACGTTTTACCATCTACCGTGTATTCAATGGTTTCCGTCTGCAGGGCGGCAGCGGCGGTGCCGACGCTCAGGGAAAACGCAAGCATGGCCGCCGTGGGGCTCAGTTTCGAAGTCATGGTTCGGTCCTTTTAACGTGGGTGACTCGATTCAGTAGTGACGCATCCCGCAGATGATAGACCAGTTTTTTTCCACCCGTCGAGCACAATGGCCGTTACGCCGGATCAGAGCCGATCACGCACCCGGGCCAGAATATCAAGAGCACGGCGACGTTGCGCCGGATCATACAGGTCCACCGTGAACATGAGCTCGTCCACTTCCACGGTCGCCAGGATCTGCTGCAGCCGCTCGGTGATGGCGTCTTCGTCCCCGAGCACCTGCAGGCCAAGAAAGTCCCGTACGCCGGCTTCCTCGGCGGGGCTCCAGAGGCCGTCCATGGAATCCACCGGTGGTTTGAGCCAGAGGGGCTGACCCCGGAACAGTGACAGGATCCGCTGGTAGCTGGTGGTGCTGATGTGCTTTGCCTCGTCCACGGTATCCGCCGGCACGGCGGGCAGGCAGAGCATGGCCAGCGGCCGGTCCTGTTGTTCAGATGGCCGGAAGTGCTCCCGGTACACCCGCAGCGCTTCCTTATAGAGACGCGGCGCAAAATGCCCGGCAAACGCGTAAGGCAGGCCGCGCAATGCAGCCAGCTGGGCGCTGAACAGGGAGGAGCCCAGCAGCCAGATAGGTACGTTGGTGCCTGCGCCGGGAATTGCCTTGACCGGCTGCCCCGGTCTGAGCGGCCCCAGCAGTTCCTGCAGCTTCTGCACGTCGTCCGGGAACTGCTCGGCACCAATGCCATCCCGCCTCAGGGCGCGGCTGGTGATGGGGTCGGTTCCGGGCGCCCGGCCCAGGCCCAGATCAATACGGCCGGGATAGAGGCATTCCAGTGTGCCGAACTGCTCGGCGATCACCAGCGGCGGATGGTTTGGTAGCATGACACCACCGGAACCCACCCGGATGCGTTCGGTTTTACCAGCGATGTGGCCTACCAGAACCGACGTGGCAGAGCTGGTGATGCCCTCCATATTGTGGTGTTCGGCTAGCCAGAAGCGTTGAAAATCGAGGCTTTCGGCATGCTGGGCATAGGCGACGCTGTTGGCCAGCGTCTGTGAAACAGAGTCTCCTTCCCGGACGGAAGCGAGCTCCAGCAGTGAGAACGGTTTGCTGACGGACATGGACACTCCGTTATGGGTTATCAGGTGTAACAGGATTCAGTCAGCTTAACATGGGGCGCATGGTGTTGCGCCCCGGCAGGTTATCGGGAGGGCCAGCTGAAGGTTAAAGGGAAGCCAATACCGCTTCCCCGATGGGTGTGGCCGCAGATTAGCTGCGCAGAACAGCCGGCGAGCCCTGACCTTCTACCGCTGCGATTTCTTCCGCTGACAGGAAAGTGCCTGCCGGCTCGCCAAGCAACCGGGCGCCATGGTAGAGCGCATGGGCCC
>CAYMQO010000113.1:0-6766 GCA_964392405.1 uncultured Marinobacter sp. | reverse complement strand
CCTTCAATGACCTGCAACGTTATTTCAGCAACCCGGCCGCCTACGCCGCTGAAAAATGTGGCCTGTCCGAATCTGATTATCGCCGCTGGCTCGACCATTACGAGAACCCGGTATGCCGCGCCTCGGTCAGTGCCGGTAGGGCGATGTGTGGGCGACCGGTGATGCGTATCGGGCAGCCTTCGGAGTTTGATCCCGGGGCCCACGACCGGTGTGAAGCCCACAGCGAGCCCTGAATATCCCCGCCTGCAGACAATTTTCAGTATTCTGGCGTTATTCGTTAAGATGGTAGAGCACTCCTGACCAGGCCCGGGTTCTGTTCCGGGGTAACTCTGCCACTGACCAGACTGAGAGTTTGAATGGATCAATTCAGGAATATCGGTGTTATCGGCCGAATGGGCAGCGTCAAGGTCGTTGAGACGTTGCGGGCGCTGCGCAGCTATCTGCTTCGGGAGAACTACCAGGTTATCCTCGAGCAGGACACCGCAGGTATGCTGCCGGGCCACGGGCTTCAGGTCGCGAGCAAGAAACTCATGGGTGAGATCTGCGATCTGGTCATTGTGGTCGGCGGCGATGGCAGTATGCTTGGCGCCGCCCGGGAGCTGGCCAAGGCCAAGATCCCGTTACTGGGTGTAAACCGCGGGCGCCTCGGATTTCTTACGGATATTTCGCCCCAGGACCTCGAAGAGCGTCTTGGTGAAGTTCTGCAGGGGGACTACATCGAGGAAAGCCGCTTTCTGCTGGATGGCAACCTCGAGCGTGACGGTCAGCCCATGGGCTTCGGCAGCGCACTGAACGATGTGGTACTGCACCCGGGTAAATCCACCCGCATGATTGGCTTTGAACTGTATATTGATGGTCATTTTGTGTACAGTCAGCGTTCGGATGGTCTGATTGTCTCCACGCCCACCGGCTCAACCGCGTATTCACTCTCCGCAGGGGGGCCGATCATGCACCCGAAGCTCGACGCGGTCGTGCTGGTGCCCATGTTCCCCCATACCCTCAGCAGCCGGCCGATCGTGGTGGATGGCAAGAGCGAGATCAAGCTGGTTATCGGGGATACCAACGAAACCTACCCGCAGATCAGTTTCGACGGGCAGATGGACATTGCCTGCGCTCCCGGCGACATCATCCGTATCACCAAAAAGCCCTTCAAGGTTCGTCTGATACACCCGAAGAACCACAATTTCTACGCTACCTGCCGCGAGAAACTCGGCTGGGCCAGCGAGATAGCAGCGAGTTGATCATGGCAAGCGCACAAACAGCCTTTCGGGGCTACGACATTATCGGCGATATCCATGGCTGCGCCCGTACCCTGGAGAAACTGCTGGAGCAGATGGGTTACCGCAAGCGCAATGGCGTTTATCATCACCGCAGACGCCAGGCCATTTTCGTCGGCGATATTATTGATCGGGGGCCCCGTATCCGGGAGTCCCTGCATCTGGTCCGGGACATGGTCGACCAGGGGTCCGCCCGAATTGTGATGGGTAATCACGAATATAACGCGCTGGGGTATTGCACCCTGGCACGCCCGGGCAGTGGACGAACCTACCTTCGCGATCACAATGAGCGCCATGACCGGCTGATCCGGGAAACCCTTGAGCAATTTGATCGCTACCCCCATGAATGGAACGACTTCCTCGACTGGTTCTACGAACTGCCGCTGTTCATTGAGGAAGACGAATTCCGGGTAGTGCACGCCTGTTGGGATGAGCGGCTGATCCGGGAATTCCTGAAGGTTCAGGGCAGCGCCTGTATTGATGAGGACTTCCTGCATGCCTCTTCGGTGATTGAGTCGTTCGCTGGCCAGGTCATGGACACCCTGCTACGGGGCACCGACCTGCCGCTGCCTGATGGCATGACCATCACCGGGCGCGATGGTTATACCCGGCGTTTTTTTCGCACCCGGTTCTGGGCCGATAACCCGCGCACCTACGGCGATGTGGTGTTCCAGCCGGACCCTCTGCCCGAAGAGGTGGCCCGTCGCGAGCTGACGGAGGCAGAGCATAAGGAAATTCTCCGGTATCCGCTCACGGAGCGCCCGGTATTTGTGGGCCACTACTGGATGGAGGGCGGGCCAGCCCCCCTGAAGCCCAATGTGGCCTGCCTGGACTACAGTGCGGTGAAATACGGCAAGCTGGTGGCTTACCGAATGGATGGCGAGCAGGAACTGTTGCCGGAAAAATTCGTCCATGTAGATGTAGAGCGGCCGGAGCTGAGCAGCGGTCATTATCAAACCGAAGACAGCGTGGCGAGGTAACCGCATTGCATCGAATCAGGGAGCTGGCACCGGATGTTGACCTGGGCGGCTTCAGCGCCTGGCTGAACCAGCAGGGAGTGCAGCACAGGATTACCCGTGAGGCCAATAGTCAGGTACTGTGGCTGGCGCATCCTGAGCAGGCGCAGCCGGTACTGACCGCACTGGAACAGTACCTGTCAGACGACGGCGTGCGCCAGCGGGTCAACCAGGTTGCCCGCATGCCTATCCGGGGCGGTCGCTGGCAGCCTTCGCCCCGGCACGCACCGCTGGTGATCCTGCTGATTGGGCTGGCGGCGGTAGTCGCGTGGGTAACGGGCCTGGGCACGAATCTTATCTCGGCCGTGTTCATGTATGTGGATCCGCGCTATCACGAATGGCAGAGCTTTGCGGACCGCCTCGGGGGGCTGACGGCAACCCTGGGCTCCGGGCAGTTATGGCGGTTAATAACGCCGGACTTTCTGCACTTCAGCGTGATGCATATTCTGTTCAACGCTGTGATGCTCTGGTTCCTGGGCAGCCAGGTGGAATGGATGGATGGCAAGGGGCGCTTTATCGCGCTGTTCCTGGTCACCAGCCTGACCTCGAACACCTTACAACACCTGGTATCCGGCCCGCTGTTCGGCGGCCTGTCCGGCGTTGTTTACGGTGTGCTTGGCTACTGCTGGCTGAGCCAGCAACGCCGCCCCCGCTTCCAGTTTCCGCCGGCACTGGTCACCTTTGCGCTGGTATGGATGTTGATTGGTTTTACGCCGTTACCAGAAGCGGTAGGGATTGGGCGCATGGCAAATGAGGCGCATCTGGGCGGGTTTCTTGGGGGTCTCCTGATGGCTGTGCTGATGCCTCCGCCCGCAAACCAGCGCACCGCCTGAACCAGAGGGCGCTGATGAGCAGCAAAAGGCATAAAAAAACCCCGCCAGTAGCGGGGTATAAATGAGCTTGGAAAGCTCCTGATGAGAGAGAACCAAATGAAACGACCGTGCCATTTGGTGAGTTAATGATAATCATTTACGTTTAAGGGTGTCAAACGAATCCCGGGAGTTTTTTGATGACTTACGAGGAATTAATTCAGCGGCTCGATCCGACGGTTTATCAGAACCTGCGTCGGGCGATTGAGCTGGGCAAATGGCCAGACGGCCGCAAGGTCAGCGACGAGCAGCGCCGCATCTGTCTGGAAGCGGTTATCCACTACGAGCACACCCACAATATTCCGGAGCAGGACCGGGTCGGCTACATCGAGCGTAACAACTGCGGTTCCGCACCTGCCGGCAGCACGGATCCCGTCCGCATTATCAACTGAGGTTTTCTTGAAACAACTCCATGAGGCCAGCGGTCGCCTGGTCAAAATGCCGGTGGCGGCGGGTGAGCCCGTACGCTACCAGCTACGCGTGGGGGACAGCAGGCTGCCCCTGAACGATCTGCTGGGCTACCGTATCGAGATTGCCCATGATGGTGAGATTCGCTGCATCCAGTGCGATCGCAAGACCAGCAAGAGCTTCAGCCAGGGATATTGCTATCCCTGTTTCCGTCGTCTTGCCGCCTGCGATACCTGCATCATGAGTCCCGAACGATGCCACTTCGACAAGGGCACCTGTCGTGAGCCGGAATGGGCAGAGATCAACTGCATGACCGACCATGTGGTGTACCTGGCCAATTCGTCTGGCCTCAAGGTCGGGATTACCCGGGCCACTCAGGTGCCTACCCGGTGGCTTGATCAGGGCGCCGTCGCCGCAATACCCATGGTTCGCGTCGCAACCCGGCATCTGGCGGGTCTGGTTGAAGTGGCCAGCAAACAGCACGTTGCGGACCGGACCAACTGGCGCACCATGCTGCGGGGTGAAGTGCCCGAGCTGGACCTGGAGGCTGAGCGCGCCGGGCTGCTGGGTCTGATCAGTCCGGAGCTGAGCCAGCTCGCGGATGAGCACGGCGCTGATACCATCAAAATCGCAACCGATCCCGTCTGGCAGGTGGAATACCCGGTTGAGGTCTGGCCGCAGAAGATCAGAACGCATAATCTGGACAAGGAGCCCGTCGCCACCGGCGTGTTACAGGGTATCAAGGGTCAGTACCTGATGCTGGATACGGGCGTTATCAATATTCGCAAGTACACGGCCTACGACGTCCGTGTGCGGGTTCTGTCGGAGTAAACCATGCGTACAAGCCAACCAAAGACCATTTATCTCAGCGAGTACCAGGCGCCGGTTTTTCTGGTGGACCAGGTGGACCTGCGCTTTGAGCTGTTCGAAAACGGCGCCCGTGTGCACAGCAGGCTCAGCCTGAGCCGTAACCCGGAAGGGCCGGGTGGAGCGCTGGAGCTGAACGGCGATTCCCTCAAGCTGGAATCTGTTCATCTCGACGGCCGTGAACTGAGCGCGGACGAATACGAAGACCGGGGCGATCTGCTGGTGGTGCCGTCGGTGCCGGACGCCTTTGAACTACAGGTGGTGACCTGGATCGAGCCGCAGAATAATACCCGTCTGGAGGGACTGTATAAATCCTCCGGCATGTTCTGTACCCAATGTGAGGCACAGGGTTTTCGCTGCATTACCTATTTCCCGGACCGGCCAGACGTCATGGCCCGCTACCGTACACGGATAGAGGCCGACAAGACGTCGTATCCGGTGCTGCTTTCTAACGGCAACCCGGTGGAGCAGGGCGAACTGGAGAACGGTCGCCACTTCGTGACGTGGGAAGACCCCTTCCCGAAACCCAGCTATCTGTTTGCGCTGGTGGCCGGGGATCTGGTGGAACAGACCGACACCTTCAGCACCCGGTCAGGCCGGGATATTGACCTGCGCATCTACGTAGAACCCCGCAACGCGGACAAGACCGCCCATGCGTTTGACTCCCTGAAACGGTCGATGCGCTGGGATGAAGAGGTCTATGGCCGTGAATACGACCTGGACATCTTTATGATCGTCGCAGTGGATGATTTCAACATGGGCGCCATGGAGAACAAGGGACTTAACATCTTTAACTCGTCCTGCGTGCTGGCCCGGCCGGAATCTGAAACCGATATGGCGTTTCAGCGGATTGAGTCCATCGTTGCCCACGAGTACTTCCACAACTGGTCCGGCAACCGGGTGACCTGCCGGGACTGGTTCCAGCTCAGCCTGAAAGAGGGCTTTACTGTCTTCCGGGATGCCCAGTTCTCGGCCGATATGGGCTCACCGACCGTCAAGCGCATTGAAGACGCCACCGTACTTCGCACTGCCCAGTTTGCCGAGGATGCAGGGCCCATGGCCCACCCGGTACGGCCGGCCTCCTACATGGAAATTTCCAACTTCTACACCCTGACCATTTATGAGAAAGGTGCCGAAGTGGTTCGAATGCTCCACACCCTGCTGGGACCGGAGCTGTTCCGCAAGGGCAGTGACCTTTATTTTGAGCGTCACGATGGTCAGGCCGTGACCACCGATGACTTTGTTCGGGCCATGGAGGATGTCAGCGGCCGTGACCTGAGCCAGTTCCGCCTGTGGTACGACCAGGCCGGAACGCCGGTGCTGACGGTGGAGGATGATTACGATCTGGCGGCACAACGCTACCGTCTGACCATTCGGCAGTCGATCCCCGACACCCCGGGCCAGACCGGCAAGCAGCCTCAGCACATTCCCTTTGCCCTGGGCCTGCTGGGCACTGATGGTGCCGACCTGCCGCTCAACCTGGCCGGGGAGCCTGCCAGTGACAGCACCACGCGGATACTGGAGCTGACGGAAACAGCCCATACCTTTGAGTTCACGGATATTAAAGAGCGGCCCGTGCCCTCCCTGTTGCGGGATTTCTCCGCGCCGGTTCGCGTCCAGTATCCCTGGACCCGGGACCAACTGATGTTCCTGATGAGCCATGACAGCGACGGCTTTAACCGGTGGGATGCCGGACAGCGCCTGGCGGTGGAGGTGATTTCAGAGTTGGCGGGACACGCCGAAGCCCAGGTGGACTCACGCCTGATCGAAGCCAGCCGTATTCTGCTTAACGATCAGGACGCGGATCAGGCTCTGGTCGCCAAGATGCTGCAGCTGCCCACCGAGGCCTATCTGATCGAACTGGCAGATAGCCCGGATGTGCAGGTTATCCACAACGCCCGTGAGCGGGTCCTGAAAACACTGGCCACTACGCTGCGTGACGATCTGCTGGCCTGTTACCGGCGACAGCAGCCTCAGGAACGGTATCAGGTTACACCGGAAGACGTTGCGGGCCGTAGCCTGCGAAATATGGCTCTGGCCTGGCTGCTCCATGTGGGCGATGAAGAGGCGCTGTCACTGGCGCTGGAGCAGTTCCATAACGCCTCCAATATGACCGACCAGTCTGGCGCGCTGCGGGCACTGGTTAATTCACCGTTTGCGGACGAACGGACCCGGGCGCTGGATGCTTTCTATCAGCAGTGGCACCAGGATCCGCAGGTAGTAGAGCAATGGTTCGCCATTCAGGCGTCGAGCCCCGTTTCAGGTGATCTGCCTGCGGTCCGGCAATTGCTGGAGCACGAAGCTTTCGACTGGAAGAATCCCAACAAGA
>CAYMQO010000112.1:0-6871 GCA_964392405.1 uncultured Marinobacter sp. | reverse complement strand
TCTGCTCGTTGATCTTTTCCAGCTCGATAATGCTGCGGGCGCGGGAGTCCGCCAGGGCTTCACTGCGCCACATCCGCCGGGTTACGGACTGGAGGATCAGCGCGGCGCCGAAGTAGAGAATACCCAGCGAGCCCGCCCGGACAATCAGGTCGACGTTCTCGCCATAAACCAGGACGCCCCAGCCAGCGACAGAAAGCGAGCATATGGCCGCAAGCGCCGCATAAAAAAAACCCATCCGGCTGGGGGTGAGAATATTGCCCGCGGCAACAGAAATAATAATGAGGTTGGCCAGACCATTGGTAATGCCTGAGCCGGTGAACAGCAGGAAGTGGATGATCAGGATGTCCAGCAACACCGAGAGGGTGATGTGTCGCTGGCCGGGATTAAGCCCGCCCACCAGCATCAGCCCGATCGCACTGTTGAGGATCAGATAGCCCAGTACCCCCGCCTGATAGTACTCGACGAGTCCCGGCGGCTGGTTGAGCTGTGTCGGATCAACAAATAGCAGCCCCGTCAGTACCAGGCTGATGACAATCCGGTAGAGGTTGTAAACCCGGAACAATCGCTGGGACTGTGCAGAGGCTCCGCCCGGTCGATTTGGGCGGGCCTGACGTGCCTGGGCAGATAGGTCGCTCAAAGGTGTATCCCTCTGCGATTACTCCCTACCAAATAACCCAAAAGTCATGACGTTTAATAGCGACCGGTTCTCAGGTGTCAGATCCCGGCCCTGAAAGCGCATGTTGCTGTCAAAGGCTTCACTCTCGGGATGGTTCACGGCCAGCAGGCGGATCGCATCGCTGGCCGCTTCGTCCAGATCCAGCGCCCGATAGGTTTCCGCCATCAGGATCAGTGCCTCTTCCGTAGAAGGAGACTCGGGATAATTCTCCACCACATAGCGGGCCCGGTTATTGGCCGCCACATAGGCCTGTCGGCGGATGTAGTACCGCGCTGCGTGCAGCTCCAGCTCTGCTATACGGTTGCGGATGGCAATCATCCGTTGCCGGGCATCGGCGGCGTACTGGCTGTCCGGGTAGCGGTTCAGTAGTTGTGAGAAGTCCTGGAAGGCCTGCCGTTGTTCGCCGGGATCGCGGTCGGTGGCGTTGATACCCAGGTAGCGGCTGGCCAGGCCCACGTCCAGGTTGTAGGACGCGAGCCCACGCATATACAGGGCATAATCCGCGTGCTCACTCTGGGGGTTCAGCCGCAAAAAGCGGTCAGCGGCGACACGGGCGCCTTCCAGGTCAAGGTTCTGATAGCGGGCATAGATCAGGTCCAGTTGGGCCTGCTCGGCGTAGCGGCCAAACGGATAGTAGGTCTCCAGCAGGTCCAGATTGCTCTCCGCCTCGTTGAAGTTGCCGGATTTCATCGCCTTGCGGGCGTTGCTGTAGTAGGTTTCTTCGCCCAGAACATCCTGCTGTTCCTGAGTTGATGCGCAGGCGCCCAATAGCAGTGTGGCGGCCAACAATGCACAACGAAAACCTGATCTCATGCCTGAATCCCGTATAATGTCTGGTTACCGGTTACCCTCGCGGATAACGGAAGGTGGCCATTGTAACGACCTTGCTTGCCATTGTGCAGTATTTCAGCTGCACTTGGCTGAATGAAACTACGGCCTGGGGCCAGTATGACTGAAGATTCCCGAATTCGTGCATCCTTCGTGGTGCCTCACGAACTCTCCAACCGCCGCCTGGACCAGGCCGTGGCTGAACTGTTGCCCGAACACTCCCGCTCAAGGCTGCAGGAGTGGATCAAAAGCGGTGAGCTGACGCTGAACGGCAAGCACTGCAAACCCCGTGACAAGGCCATAATGGGTGATCGCATTGAACTGGATGCGGAGCCCGTAGCCCGGGTGGAGTGGCAGGCTGAATCCATTGATCTGGACCTGGTCTATGAGGACGAGCATCTGCTGGTTATCAACAAGCCAGCGGGGCTGGTGGTTCATCCGGCGGCGGGCCATGCGGACGGGACCCTCGTAAATGCGCTGCTGAACTACGCGCCCGAGGTTGAGAATCTCCCCCGCGCAGGCATTGTCCATCGTCTGGATAAAGACACGTCCGGCATCATGGTGGTGGCGCGCAGCCTTATCGCTCATACATCCCTGGTGGACCAGCTGCAGACGCGAACCATGGGTCGCGAGTATGACGCCGTTGTCGTGGGCGAACTGACCGGCGGCGCCACCGTTGACGCGCCCATCGGCCGCCACCCACGGGACCGCAAGAAGATGGCGGTCGTCGCCAGCGGTAAGCCAGCCGTGACCCACTACCGCCTGGTGGAGCGGTTCGCCGCCCACACCCATGTCCGTTGTCGCCTGGAAACCGGTCGTACACATCAGATACGGGTGCATATGGCCCATGTCCGCCATCCCTTGGTTGGCGACCCGGCGTACGGCGGGCGCCTGCGCCTGCCCAGGGGCACAACCGATGAGCTTCGGGATGTGCTGGCCGGCTTTCAGCGCCAGGCTCTTCATGCCCGGCAACTGACACTGGTGCATCCGCAAACCGGCGAGACGGTAAGCTGGCAGGCACCGTTGCCGGACGACTTCGAACACCTTCTGGCGGCACTGCGCACCCACGCCCGGGAGCTGGAAAGCCATGAGTACTGATCTGCCCGTGATCCGTCCCGACTGGCCCGCGCCAGCCAATGTGCAGGCGCTTTGCACAACCCGGGCGGGTGGCGTCAGCGCTTCACCATGGGACACCATGAACCTGAGCGACCACGTCGGAGACAATCACGGCGATGTACTCGAAAACCGGCGGCGGCTGGCACTCTGGGCTCATCTGGAGCCGGCGCGATTCTTCTGGCTGCAACAGGTGCATGGTACAGATGTCGCCACCCTGCCGGATACCCGGCAGATCGCAGATGCGGCGGTAACCGATCTGCCCGGGCACGTCTGCGCCATACTCACTGCAGATTGCCTGCCGGTGCTTTTCTGTGACCGCGCCGGCACCCGCGTTGCTGCGGCCCATGCCGGCTGGCGCGGACTGGCAGCCGGCATTCTGGAAAATACGGTCCAGCGCTTTGACGCAGTGGGCGACGTGATGGCCTGGATGGGGCCAGCGATCAGCGCGCAGAAGTTCGAAGTGGGGCCGGAGGTTCGCGAACAGTTTCTGGACTTCAACAGGGAGACGGATACGTTTTTTGCGCTGTCACCGGAGCGCCCGGGCCATTTTCTCGCCGATCTGTACGGATTGGCCCGGTTCCGGCTGGAACAGGCGGGCGTGAACCTCATCTACGGCGGCGGGTTCTGTACTGCCAGTGATGCACAGCAATTCTTTTCCTATCGCCGTGATGGCCAGACCGGCCGAACGGCCAGTTGTATCTGGCTTTCCGAAGAGAACTGAACGGCAATTCTGCGGACACCTCATGATGTCCGTCAATTTTCTGACACTTTCTCGCCTGCTTTCCTTGAAGTCCCTCCCGCTGCCCCTACATTGAATGGTAAAGCAAACAGGATTGTCGCCGACTCCCCGCCAACGGGACGCGACAACCGCACACCGAATCGGGGACGTTAGACCATGAGAATTGACAAATTAACCACCCAGCTACAAAAGGCGCTGGCCGATGCCCAGTCCCTCGCTGTGGGCAAGGACCACAACTTTATCGAGCCTGTGCATCTGATGCAGGCCATGCTGGATCAGGAAGGGCGAGCCCTCCCGGTGCTTCTGAAGCAGGCGGGTGTCGAGCCTGACCGGATCAGGCAGGCCATCGCCTGGGAGATCGAGAATCTGCCCGTCGTTAAAGGCAACGCAGGAGACGTCTCGTTATCCAATGACACGGGTCGCATGTTCAATGTTGCGGACAAGCTGGCCCAGCAGCGGGGTGATCAGTTTATCTCCAGCGAGGTGATGCTGCTGGCGGCACTGGACAGCCGGGGGGCACTGGCGCGGATCCTGAAAGACCAGGGGCTGACCAAAGAGCGGCTCAGCAAAGCCATTGACGATATTCGAGGTGGCGAAAAAGTGACTGATGCAGGCGCGGAAGAAAACCGCCAGGCGCTATCCAAGTACACCGTTGATCTTACCGAGTACGCCGAAGACGGCAAGCTCGACCCGGTTATTGGTCGGGATGATGAAATCCGCCGCACCATCCAGGTATTGCAGCGCCGCCGCAAGAACAACCCGGTCCTGATCGGTGAGCCCGGCGTAGGTAAAACCGCGATCGTGGAAGGCCTCGCCCAGCGAATCGTTAATGGCGAGGTGCCGGAAGGCCTGAAAAACAAACGCGTGCTGTCCCTGGACATGGGCTCGCTGATTGCCGGCGCGAAATTTCGCGGCGACTTTGAAGAACGTCTGAAAGCCGTATTGAACGAGCTCTCCAAACAGGAGGGCCAGATCATCCTGTTTATTGATGAGATTCACACCATGGTCGGCGCGGGCAAGGCCGAAGGTTCTATGGACGCGGGCAATATGCTCAAGCCGGCCCTCGCCCGGGGTGAGCTCCACTGCGTCGGCGCGACCACGCTGGATGAGTACCGGGAGAATATCGAAAAAGACGCCGCGCTTGAGCGTCGCTTCCAGAAGGTGCTGGTTACCGAGCCGTCTGAAGAAGACACCATCGCCATTCTCCGCGGCCTGAAAGAGCGCTATGAAGTGCACCACGGTGTCGAAGTCACCGATGGCGCCATCATAGCCGCAGCCAAGCTGTCGCACCGGTACATCACTGACCGCCAGTTACCCGACAAGGCCATTGACCTGGTGGACGAGGCCGCCAGTCAGATCCGCATGGAGATGGACTCCAAGCCGGAACCCCTCGACCGCCTCGAGCGCCGGCTGATTCAGCTGAAAATCGAACGGGAAGCCCTGAAGAAGGAAAGCGACGAGGCCTCAAGGAAACGTTTGCAGGAACTTTCCGATGTTATAACAGGCGTCGAGCGGGAGTATGCCGACCTGGAAGAAATCTGGAACACGGAAAAAGCCGCGCTTCATGGCTCCCAGAAAATCAAGAGCCGGCTGGAACAGGCCCGCATTGACCTGGAAAATGCCCGTCGGGCCGGGGATCTCGGCAAGATGTCCGAGCTTCAGTACGGCACCATTCCTGAACTGGAGCGGCAGCTCGACATGGCCAGCCAGGCCGAAATGATGGAGATGAAGCTGCTGCGCAACCGGGTCACCGACGAAGAAATTGCCGAAGTGGTGTCCAAATGGACGGGTATCCCCGTTTCCAAAATGCTGGAAGGAGAGCGGGACAAACTGATTCGCATGGAAGACGCCCTCCATGAGCGCGTCATCGGCCAGCGGGAAGCGGTAGAGGCCGTGTCCAACGCCGTGCGCCGTTCCCGGGCGGGTCTTGCCGACCCCCATCGTCCGAATGGCTCATTCCTGTTCCTCGGCCCCACCGGTGTAGGCAAGACCGAACTGTGTAAGGCGCTGGCCTCGTTTCTGTTTGATACCGAAGAGGCCATGGTCCGAATCGACATGTCGGAGTTTATGGAGAAGCATTCCGTCGCCCGCTTGATCGGTGCGCCTCCTGGGTACATCGGTTATGAAGAAGGTGGTTACCTGACAGAAGCTGTGCGTCGGCGCCCGTACTCGGTGCTGCTGCTGGATGAGGTAGAGAAAGCCCACCCGGACGTCTTCAATATCCTGCTTCAGGTACTGGACGACGGTCGGCTGACCGACGGTCAGGGGCGCACGGTGGACTTCCGCAATACGGTAATCGTCATGACGTCGAACCTGGGCTCGGACATCATCCAGCAAAAAGCAGGCATCGAAAACTACGAGGCGATGAAGGATGCGGTCATGGAAGAGGTAAGCCGGCATTTCCGCCCGGAGTTTATCAACCGGGTTGATGAAGTGGTGGTGTTCCACCCGCTGGCCGAGGATCAGATCCGCGGTATCGCCAATATCCAGATCCAGTCACTCAGTAACCGGCTGAAGGAGCAGGATATGAAACTGGAACTGGACGATGCTGCCATGGAGTTGCTGGCGGCTGTTGGGTATGACCCGGTCTATGGCGCCCGCCCGCTCAAGCGTGCGATCCAGCGCACCATCGAGAATCCCCTGGCGCAGAAGCTGCTGCAGGGTGAGTTCGCATCCGGTGATGTGATCCGGGGGACCGTTGAGAATGACCAGCTGGTGTTCAGCAAAGCCCGGTGACTGAACGAAAACGGGAGCCCTGGCTCCCGTTTTTTTATGCAGGGTTTACAGCCCCGTCAGGAATCGTCGTTGTTAGCGCAGCTTTCGCCGACAATGGTTTCGAACTCGGAACGCTTGGCTTCAATCTCTTCCGGCGTCAGATAGCGCTGTTCGCCGTCGGCGTCCACGACCCGTATGCGCGCGTTGCTGTTGATGGCCTGAAGGTTGGCGCGGGCGGCATCACATCGGGCAGCCTGCTGTTTGCGGCGTGCTTCCTCGACAGCGGTTTCCTTCTGTTGCCGCTCCCGCTCGGCCTGATTTTCTTCCAGGGCCTTAAGCTGTTCCTGGGGAGACTTGCGTTCCTCGCTGCTGGTCGCCGTTCCGGTTTTCACGCTGACCCGATCCGCTGCCCGCCCGACCGGTTCGCGGTCACCGAAGTGGACCACCCCGTTTTCATCGGTCCAGCGGTAGACAGAATCCGCTGAGCCCAGCGCAGGGCTTAACAGGGCGATGGCTGCCGCCACAAGAAGAAATCGGGTCATAACTCAGGTCCTTGCTCTATAAAGGTTCGGTCTGACCATGCCTGACCGACAACAACGGGTTCATTAAAGCGAATCATGCCACTGCCGGCAAAGATTTTCCCCGATCTGCTCCAGAATCTGTGAACCAGCAGGCATGCAGGGTAAAAAGTCGGAAGAAAGGGTACAAAAAGCGTCTTTTTGTAAGTTTACGGCGCCTGCGACGCCGTTTCTATTGACAGATACTTTCCCGCTGTCAAAATTACAGATTGCCTGAAA
>CAYMQO010000111.1:0-6881 GCA_964392405.1 uncultured Marinobacter sp. | reverse complement strand
GGCCCAGCATGTTGGGCCACAGACGGCTGAACCAGTGATCCCGGTGCTGACCGTCAACAACCGTACGATTGCAGATACGGAAGTTTTTCTCCCGACACAGCGCCTCAAAGTCCCGGAACGTGCACAGGTGGATATTGGGCGTGTCATACCATTTATGGGGCAGGGTTTCGGATTCCGGCATCCGGCCCCGGCGCATCAGGTACCAGCGCAGACGCCAGTAGGCGAAGTTGGGGAAGGTGACGATCACTTCCCGTCCCAGCCGCATCATTTCATCCAGTACCACATCCGGCCGCCGTACCGCCTGCAGGGCCTGGGTCATCAGCACTGTGTCAAAACTGTCGTCCGCAAAGTTCGACAGGCCCTGGGTGTCGAGGTTTTGCTCGATCACCGCCACACCCTTGTTCATGCACTCGGTGATGTGGTCCGGGTTGATCTCCAGCCCGAAACCGGTGGTCTGCCGCTCGTGCTGCAGATAGTGCAGCAGCGTACCGTCACCACAGCCCAGGTCCAGCACATGACTGCCGGGCCTGATCCACTGCTGGATAATCTCCAGGTCGGCTCTCATGCTCCCGCCTCCCGGGCCACACGGGCCATGTAAGTGCCCAGTACGGCATTGTACCGGGGGGTGGGAATCAGGAAGGCGTCGTGACCCCAGGGTGCGTCTATTTCAGCGTAGCTCACCTTGCGCCGGGCTGCGATCATGGCGTTCACCATTTCTTCGGAGCGGGCGGGCGAGAACCGCCAGTCGGTACTGAACGACACGACCAGGAACTCACATTCCGCCCGGGCCATGGCCTTGACCAGATCGTTGCCGGTCTCATAGGCGGGGTCAAAATAATCCAGCGCCCGGGTCATCAGCAGGTATGTATTGGCGTCGAAGCTTTCGGAAAAGCGCTCGCCCTGATAGCGCAGGTAGCTCTCAACCTGGAATTCCGCGTCATAACCGAACTGGTAAGCCTGCTCCCGCAGTTCGCGGCCGAATTTCTCACCCATGGAAGCGTCCGACAGATAGGTGATGTGTCCCACCATCCGGGCCAGCATCAGGCCCCGGCGGGGCAGGGTGTCGTGCTCGTAGTAGCGCCCGGCATAAAACTCCCGGTCTGAGGTAATGGCCTGCCGGGCCACCTCGTTAAAGGCAATATTCTGCGCCGTGAGCCGGGGCGTCGAAGCAATGACCACAGCGTGTTTGACCCGGTCCGGGTAGCTGAGACTCCACTGCAGTGCCTGCATGCCCCCCAGCGATCCGCCGACGACCGCGGCCCAGCAATCGATGCCCAGGCGGTCAGCAAGAATGGCCTGGCTGTCCACCCAGTCCTGGACGGTGACCACCGGGAAGTCCGGCCCGAACAGTTCGCCAGTGGCCGGATTCACCGTATTGGGACCGGTGCTGCCGTGGCAGCCGCCGAGGTTGTTGAGGCTGACCACAAAAAAACGATTGGTATCAATGGGCTTGCCGGGTCCGATACAGGCGTCCCACCAGCCGGGTTTGCGGTCGTCCATGGAATGGTAGCCGGCGGCATGGTGGTTACCGCTGAGGGCGTGGCAGATCAGCACCGCATTGGTGCGCCTTTCGTTCAGCGTGCCGTAGGTTTCGACCACCAGATCCCAGCTTTCCAGGGTCTGGCCGCAGGCGAGCTGCAGCGGCTCATCGAAATGCAGAGTTTGCGGAGTAACCAGACCCACAGAGTCCGGAGGCAGGGAGTCGGGCATCGACGCAGTGGAGTCCTTGATCAGTCATCGTTCGTCAGAATCCAGCCCAACGGGACTGGTGCAGGCCATGCAGTTTAAAGGGGGGCCGTTAGAGCTGCAACCGAAGGGGCGTCGGGAGCGCCGCCTGGATCATGGCGGCCGGCGCGTTGCCGGCCGCGAGAAGGATGCCTGAGGCGCGGAACGGTTCAGGCAATACCCGAAATATTGACCACTTTCTGCTGGCTGAGCGTCGGGGCCGGCCGTCGTATCTGTCGCTGCATGGCGTCGGCCAGTTCCAGCTGACGCCGAAGATCGGCGATGGTATGACTCAGACGCTCCCGCTCGGCCTTGCTGTCCCGGTCGTTGCGGACCATATCGCGGATCCGGCGTACCTGGTGTTCCAGCAGCTGCTTCTGCTCCATGGAGAACTGCATGATGGGCAGCAGCGCCTCGCCCGGCCAGCGTTCCACGTCCCGGCGTACCCGTTCATGCAGGGTGCGGGCCTCGGTCACCATGACCTGGAAGAAGCGACGGGTGAGCCATTTCTGTTCCCGCAGCAGGTTGCCCGGCGCCCGACGGAACCGGGCCGCCCGCTTGCGCAGTTCCCGGATCGCAATCACATGGCGGCCAGCACGCAGGGGAATAGGCTCCAGGTGGCGGGCGCGGGAGTCCTCGTTGTAGCGACGATAGATGGCGTCCACCATCCGGTCCGCCAGCCGGCCTTCGGCCAGCAGATTCTGCAGATCGCTTTCCAACAGTTCGAAAAAGTGGTCCATGGCCTGGCTCATGCCGGCAGAGGTCCAGCTTCTACTCATCATCTGGCGAACCGTAGCGGCATGGGCGTTGAAGCGGGAGTCGCTGACCATGTTCATCAGAATCTCACCCTGTGACTGCATCAGCCGACGGCTGGAGCGCAGGGTGATCAGCTTTCGGTAGTAGAAGTCATAGTCGGTCTGGGCCCGGTCCGCGAGCCGGCGCAGGGCTGCGCGATCCACGGACTGGCCTGAACAGGCCTGATGCTCTTCCTCGAGACTCGCCAGCCGGGCCTGCATGGCCGCCTGGCTGTTCTGCAGCATGCCCAGCAGATCGTTAATCAGGCTGTGGGTGATCAGCTCTTCTTTCTGACGCAGAATGCGATCTACCAGCAGCTGCTCCAGCCCTGGCAGTGCGCTTCGGTCCAGCAGTTTATTGTCGTTGCGGGCCTTGGCAGTCAGTCCCTGGCGGGCAGAGATAGGGATGACCTCGTCGTCCTTCAGCCCCAGGTGAGCGGCAGTGGTGTGCCGTACCCGGTCAATATTTTCCTGTACTTCGGCTTCTGGCCGGAGTTCATCCCAGAGCGTGTCAATCTTGTTCAGGACTGCGAACCGGCCCGCCCGGTGATCGGCATTTTCCGTATCAATGTGTTCCCGCCAGATGGTCATATCGCTGGCGGTAACGCCGGTATCGGCGCTCAGCATAAACAGGATGGCATGGGCGGCCGGCAGCAGGCTGACGGTCAGCTCCGGCTCTGAGCCGAGGGCGTTAAGTCCCGGCGTATCGAGGATGCGGAGGCCGCGCTCGAACAGGGGGTGACGGATGCTGATGCGCGCACTGCGCCACGCCGGAATCAGCACCTGGCCGGGGTTTTGCCGGTCCACTTCCAGCATGGCTTCGCTGAAACCGTAACGCCGGGCGGTCTGCGGGCTTACACTACGTACACGGGCGACTTCCGCCAGTACCGTACGCATGGTTTCGGGGTCGTCTTCATCGAGTTCGTGGCGAACCCAGTACCGGGGCTGGCGGCGAAGTTCCTGCAATGACAGCTCGTCTTCCCGGGTTTCAATGGGCAGAAGCTGCAGGTAATTGCTGCCGGTAGCGCGATCGAAGAAAAGCTCGGTAGGGCACATGGTGGTGCGGCCCGCTTCCGAGGGCAGCATGCGCTGGCCGTACTCGGCGAAGAACAGGGCATTAATCAGCTCAGTCTTGCCCCGGGAGTATTCGCCCACGAAGGCAATGGTGAGTTCGTCCTCAATCAGCAGTTCAACACCGCGGCGAATGCGCTCGCTCACGTCGTCGGAGTACAGATCATTATCCTGTAGCCACAGCCGGTAACGGCTGACCTGCCGGATAAGTTCTTTCTTCCACTGATGGTAGGCTTCGACCTGGCTGGCCAGGACGGCTGGTCCGTTCATGCTACTGCACCTGTTGACTTGCCGCCGGGAGTCCATCCCGGAATGGTCAGGGGAGTTGCTTCGTATGGGTGGTTTTTGGAATTACAGAAAGTCCACGATAGGGTATGTCGATTTTGTTGGCAGGTCTGTTAACCGGATCACAGGACAGGTGCAGTTTTTCAGCTTCAGTGATCCGGTATCCCAATGACAGGCCCGACGGTCAGACCGGAAGCCCGACAGCGGCGCCGAGGTGGTTAACCATTACCCGGAGCACGTTAAGGATCAGGAAAACAAAGATGGGTGACAGGTCCAGGCCACCCAGGGGTGGCACGATGTTCCGTACCGGGCGCATTACCGGCTCGGTAATCTGTGCCACCAGCATGATTGCCGGATGGCTGCTCTGTGGCGCCACCCAGCTGATAATGACCACCGCCAGGATCGCCCAGAAGTAGATTTCGATAATCAGCCCCAGCACATGCACCCCGGCCCAGGCCACCAGCGCGATGGGATTAAGGGCGGCGACAGGATAGCCGCTGGCAACCCACAGCAGGGCGAAGAACAGGGCGCTCACGAGAACGGCGAGCACCAGCGATGCCCCGTCAACGCCGCCAATGCCCGGTATAACCCGGCGCAGGGGGCGCAGTGGAGGATTGGTTATCTTGACCACGAACTGGGAAATGGGGTTGTAGAAATCCGCCCGTGCGAGTTGCAGCAGGAACCGGAGCAGAACCACGGTCAGGTAGAACATGGTTACAAACTGCAGCACGGTGATAAATATGTCGGCCAGCATCAGGGCAGTGTCTCCGTTAGGGCAATGTATGAATGAAAAGAATCAGCGTTGCGCGTCCGCCAGCTCCGCTGCCATTTCCCGGGAGCGGGTCATGGCAGCCTGAAACGCTTTTTCAACCAGTGACCGCATTCCGCCGTCTTCAAAGGTCAGGATGGCCTGCTCCGTCGTGCCGCCAGGCGACATGACGTTGCGTTTGAGCTGGCCGGGGTCGTCATCGCTGCGGGCAGCCATTTCTGCGGCGCCAGCCATGGTCTGGATGGCCAGCTCGCGGGCGGTATCGGCCTCGATGCCGGCATCAATGGCGGCGGTTTCCAGCGCCTCCAGCATCAGAAAGAAATAGGCGGGGCCGCTACCGGAAAGCGCCGTAACGGCGTGCAACTGGTCTTCATCCTCCAGCCACACGGACTTGCCGATACTGCTGAAAATGGATGCCGCCGTGGCTTTCTGCTGAGCGGAAACCGCCTGGTTGGCGTAGAGCCCGGCCGCGCCGCGGCGCACCAGAGACGGCGTATTGGGCATTACCCGGACCAGCGGCAGGCCGCCGCCGAGCCACTCATCCAAGGTGACAGAGCTGAGGCCCGCGGCAATGGACACCATCAGTGGGCGCGTGTTCTGGACCACCGGGGCGATGTCGCGGCACACATCGGCCATCACCTGGGGTTTGACCGCAAGAACCACTATGTCTGCCTGCTGGGCGCAGTACCGGTTGTCGGTGGTCACGCTGACCCCGAACTTGTCGCGGAGGGTCTGGAGGTGTCCGTCATCGGGAGCGCTGGCCCAGATGCTGCTGGCTTGAAAGCGGCTATCCAGCATGCCTCCGATAATGGCGCTGGCCATGTTGCCCGCGCCGATAAAGCCTATCGTCGGTGAAGTGCTCACAGTTTACTCCGCGTCAGAAGTTGTGATGGCAAATCATACCAGCTAAATCCTGCGCTTACCGCTGGACGTGATGATGTGCTTCATGGGTTGACTCAGTTCCGGGCACCGAACAGGTCGGTTCCCACCCGGACGATCGTAGCGCCTTCGGCAATGGCCAGTTCCAGGTCCGCGGACATGCCCATGGACAGCGTGTCGACGGTGTCAGCCACCGCTGGTACCTGCCGCAGTTCAGCCAGCAGGGCGGCGAGCCGGGCAAAGCTGGCCCGCAGCTGAGCTTCACTCTGGTGCGGGTCCGGAATCGCCATCAGGCCCCGCAGGGTCAGGCCCGGTAGCTTGCTGACCTCGGTGGCCAGCACCACGACCTCATCAGGAAGGCAGCCGGATTTGCTGTCTTCCTGGTTGATGTTGACCTGCAGGCAGACGTTCAGCGGCGGCAGGGTGGAGGGGCGCTGCTCGCTCAGGCGACGGGCAATCTTTAAGCGGTCCACACTGTGAACCCAATGAAAATGCCCGGCGATGGCACGGGTCTTATTGGACTGGATGGGTCCGATAAAGTGCCATTCCAGCTCCGGCAGGTCCGTTAGTTCCTGCATCTTGTCCAGCGCTTCCTGCACGTAATTTTCACCGAACGCGAGCTGACCTGTTGCCGCGGCCTGGCGCACATCGGCGGCCGGACGGGTTTTGCTGACTGCGAGCAAACGCACACTCCCGTCAGCCCGACCCGCCGTCAGGGTTGCTTTTTGAATGCGTCGGGTTACGCTCCGGATGTTGTCTGTTATGCTGCTCATGGTATTTGCTGATGGTCACTGGCTGAGCGGATAAGGGGCTCACGTTACCCCCGGTCCGGAAAAAAACCAAGCCGGCCAGAGTACAAAAGAACCGCCTTCCGAGGAACCCTATGGATATTACCGAACTTCTGGCCTTCTCGGCCAAACAGGGCGCGTCTGACCTGCACCTGTCGGCCGGGTTGCCGCCAATGATCCGGGTCGATGGTGACGTACGACGGATCAACCTTCCGCCCATGGAGCACAAGGAAGTCCATGGTCTGATCTACGACATCATGAATGACAAGCAGCGGAAGGATTACGAAGAGTTCCTCGAAACCGACTTCTCTTTCGAGGTGCCTGGTGTGGCCCGCTTCCGGGTCAACGCGTTTAACCAGAACCGGGGCGCTGGTGCCGTGTTCCGGACCATTCCCTCGAAGGTGCTCACCATGGAAGACCTGGGCATGGGGCAGGTCTTCAAGGATATTGCTTCGGTTCCCCGGGGCCTGGTGCTGGTGACCGGTCCTACAGGTTCCGGTAAGTCCACCACCCTGGCGGCGATGCTCGACTATATTAACGACACCCGCTACGAGCACGTGCTGACCATTG
>CAYMQO010000110.1:0-6915 GCA_964392405.1 uncultured Marinobacter sp. | reverse complement strand
TGTTGAACTCGTCTTCGTCAGTGTAATGGATCGCGGGCACAGTCACTTCCACCAGCACCGAACCCCAGGCTCTGGCATTGACCGTCACGGTGGGTTGTTCATCCGGAAACACAGCCGCCATTTCCGGCTCGTCCTCGAGGTCGAAATGGAAATCGATGGTACTGCTGGTCACACCATGGCTGATATCACCCACCCAATCCAGCGGATAGCGTTTGCCGTTCTCCGAATGAACCGCGACCAATCGCCCACGGGCTTCTGCGCCCAGGTAACCGCGCTCATAACTGTCGGTTTCCAGAACGAAATAAGGCTGCGAATCGTTGAATTTTTCAGCGGCAGTATGCCAGTGCTGTTCCGTCAGCTTTCCCACGACCCATGGTGCAGACAAACCTGCTGCCACGACTACGCCGCCGGCAATAATCCATACTTTTTTCATCTACTTGCTCCAGCTCAGGGAGCCGGTAATGCCTGGTTACGGCCAGTCCGACATCCCTGTCAACAGATCCTGCCCTCATCTATCTGACACAGCGGTAAACCCGCGGCCCGTAAACGATGGCGATTAAGCCCGGCGACGATCACTTGGCAGCGAGCCGCTCCAGCAGGACCAGCTGGGATGCGAAGCGCTCTTCATCCGGTGCCGGCTGATTTTGCAGGTAATGGCCATCCGACTGCAAGACCCAACTCTGACAGTTGTCACGTAAACAGGCATCAAGATCATCCCGGAGCCGGTCAATAATGTCTTTCTCTTCCACCGGGAAGGCGACTTCCACCCGATTCACCAGGTTACGGACCATGCCGTCGGCGCTGGAGCAGAACACCTCGGGCTTTCCGTTATTGCCAAACCAGTAGACCCGGCTGTGCTCGAGAAAGCGGCCGACAATGGAACGCACCTGGATATTCTCCGACAAGCCGGGAATCCCCGGGCGCAGGCAGCAGATTCCACGCACGATCAGATCAATCTTCACCCCGGCCTGGGACGCCCGGTAAAGCGCCAGCATGACCCCCGGATCGGTCAGGGCATTCATTTTGAAAGTCAGATGCCCCTGGTCACCGTAGCCTGCCTCGCGGTCGATCAGCTCGATCAACCGGCGATGAAGCGTAAAAGGCGCGTGGAACAGCTTCTTGATCTTGAGGGCCTTGCCCATACCGGTCAGCTGCTGGAACAGCTTGTTGACGTCGTCTCCCAGAGCGTCGTCCGCTGACAGGAAGCTGTAGTCCGTGTACACGCGGGCGTTGCCGGCATGGTAGTTGCCCGTACCCAGATGCACATAGCGCCGCAGACGGCCTTCTTCCCGCCGTACGATCAGGATCATCTTGGCGTGGGTCTTATAGCCGACCACACCGTAGACCACCACAACGCCAGCTTCCTGCAGGCGGCTGGCCAGCTCCAGGTTTTCGGCTTCGTCGAACCGGGCGCGCAGCTCAATCACCGCGGTGACTTCCTTGCCACGACGGGCGGCGTCCATCAGCGCTTCAACAATTTCCGAGTCCGCACCGGCGCGGTACAGGGTCTGGCGGATGGCCAGAACCTGAGGGTCCTTGGCCGCCTGACGCAGAAAGTCGATCACCGGCGTGAAGCTTTCATAAGGGTGCAGCAGCAGGATCGGCTTGGCCCGGATGGCGTCGAAGATCACTTCGTTGTTGCGGATCTGCTTCGGCACCGCCGGCGAAAAACCCGGGTAGTTCAGTTCCGGCCGGCTCACCAGGCTTTCTACGGCCATCAGCCGGGTCAGGTTCACCGGACCGTGGACCTTGTACAGGTCCCGCTCCGACAGGCCAAACTGATGCAGCAGGAACTGCGCCAGCTCTTCAGGGCAGTTATCCGCAACCTCCAGACGCACGCCATCACCGAAGCGGCGGCTGAGCAATTCTCCGCGCAACGCTGACGCCAGGTCTTCCAGGTCGTCTTCCAGCTCCAGGTCCGCGTTTCGGGTCAGGCGGAACTGGTAGCAGCCTTTCACCTCCATGCCCGGGAACAGCTCATCGGCATGGGCATGGATCATGGATGACAGAAACACCAGGTTGTCACCGCCGTCACACACCTCGTCCGGCAGCCTTACCAGCCGCGGCAGTGACCGGGGCGCGGGTACAATGGCCATGCCGGTCTCGCGACCGAAGGCGTCCTTGCCGTCCAGTTGAACAATAAAGTTCAGACTCTTGTTTACCAGCCGGGGGAACGGGTGAGACGGGTCCAGACCGATGGGGTTCACCACGGGCAGTATTTCATCCTCGAAATACTGCCGCACCCATTCGGCCTGGGCCGGTGTCCAGTCACGGCGACGCACAAAATGGACATTCTGCTGCTCCAGTTCGGGGATCAGCACCTTGTTGAGAATGTCGTATTGCTCGGTGATATAGCCGTGGGCCACCTCACTGATCTCGGCCAGGACCTGCTCCGGCAGCATCCCGTCCGGTCCGACAATTTCACGGCCGTATTTCATCTGCTGGCGCAGTCCCGCAACACGGATCTCAAAGAACTCATCCATGTTGGAGCTGAAGATACAGAGGAAAATCAACCGGTTGATCAGCGGATGATGCTCATCCAGCGCCTGCTGCAGCACCCGGTAGTTGAACTGCAGATGGCTCAGTTCCCGGTTGAAGTAATTCGCGGATGCCGTGAGATCCTGCACCTGCTCCGGCACATCCCCTGCGTCAGGGGTCGCCGCAACCTCGCCCTGCTGACTCACTGCCGGCACCGGACTCACGGACATATCATTCTCCTTTAAGCAGGCGAGCGGCCCGCATCGCGAAATAGGTGAGGATGCCGTCTGCACCGGCGCGCCGCATGGCGATCAGGCTTTCCATCATCACCTTGTCGCCATCCAGCCAGTCATTATTGGCAGCCGCCATATGCATGGCGTATTCGCCGCTAACCTGGTACACCAGAGTAGGCACCTGCAATTCAGTTTTGACCCGATGGACAATATCCAGATAGGGCATACCGGGTTTGATCATGACCATATCCGCGCCCTCAGCCAGGTCCATAGCCACCTCATGCAGGGCTTCGTCGCTGTTGGCCGGGTCCATCTGATAGGTTTCCTTACTGCTCCGACCCAGATTTCCCGCCGAACCGACGGCATCCCGGAAAGGACCGTAATAAGAGGACGCATACTTGGCAGAGTAGGCCAGAATGCGCGTATTGACGTAACCCGCGTCTTCGAAGGCGTCGCGAATGGCGGCGATCCGGCCATCCATCATGTCGGACGGTGCCACCATATCGGCGCCGGCCTCCGCATGGGAAAGCGCCTGGCGTACCAGTGCTTCTACGGTGCGATCATTCAGCACATAGCCGTCATCATCGATAATGCCGTCCTGGCCGTGGGTAGTGAACGGGTCCAGGGCAACGTCGGTAATGACCCCCAGCTCTGGGTGACGCTGCTTGAGGGCCCGAGTGGAACGCTGGGCCAGACCTTCCGGATCCCAGGCACCAGAGCCTTCCAGATCCTTTCTGTCCGCCGGCACCACCGGGAACAGCGCCAGTGCCGGAATGCCCAGCGCCACGGCCTCATCCGCCAGCTCCAGCAGCAGGTCAACGCTAAGACGCTCGACACCGGGCATGGAAGGCACGGCTTCCCGCTCGCCCTCTCCTTCAAGCACGAACACCGGCAGAATCAGGTTATCGGTGCTGAGCTGGCTCTCCCGCATCAGCCGCCGTGAAAAATCGGCGACACGGTTCCTGCGAAGGCGAGTACGGGGATAACTGCGGTTCGGAAGTGAGAACACAGAACGGCCTCCATTAAGAGATGTTTTGACTCTCTATCATACACGTCAGGATCTTACGCGCAGCAACCCCGCTAGCAGCGGGCTTATGAAAGAGGGAATCAGCCACGACCGCGTTCTGAAAGCAGAGCGCGGTCGGGTTGGCAAGGCGCGGCCGTAGCCGCACCCGGGATCAGGACAGACTACGGTTGTTGAAACCGACGTCTACCTTGCGGGGGGCATCGGACCGGAAGCTGGTGTCCACTTCCTGAATCTGACCACCCTGACTCAGAAAGGCCTGGATATCCGCCTCCAGCTGGGCACGGATTCTGGCGCGACCGGCCACAGAGTGGGTGTCGTCAGAATCGTTCCAGCCAGCGGAAGGTTCAAGGCTGTTTTCGTCGAATTCACTCATGGTTATTCTCCAATCAGCTGCTAATCAGCCATCCATCAGCGAAAACCCGGGGTGTTAGCCCGTCGTTTACTCAATCACGGTTCCATGAAATGCGTGCCAGCCATGCCGGCAACCGCTTCCTGATCGGCACCCCCGACAGTACGTGCATGGGCACCTTGGCGTCTTTATAATCGGGTTTGTATGACAGCGCTATCTCGCCACAACAACTTTTTTGTAACAATTTGTAACACGCGCTTTACCGGTAAATTTCCATAATAAAAACAAACACCTGAAACATGAGGCTCGATATGAATGCGAAGCAGCCGAACACCCCCGACAACGCCTTCGAACCGGACCGCTGGCTGGCCCGTACCCATGAAGTCCTGAACCAGCCTCCCGCCCTGGAAAATTACAATCTGTTTCTACAGGATCACGCCCTGCAGGAAGCGGTAGCACGGGAGGGCGCCGGCTGGGCGAAGCAGGACCTGGAAGCCTTCGGCGAGCTGGCCGGACGGCGGGAAACCATTGAGCTCGGCTTTCTGGCCAACGCCAACAAACCGGAGCTGCACACTCACGACCGCTTCGGTCACCGCATTGATGAGGTCCGCTTCCATCCGGCGTATCACGAGCTGATGAAACTGGCCATGGAGCACGGGCTGCACAGCAGCCCCTGGGAAAATCCGGGGCAAGGCGCCCATGTGGCCCGGGCGGCCCGGTATTACCTGCACACCCAGGTAGAAGCGGCCCACGGCTGCCCCATCACCATGACCTTTGCGGCCATGCCATCGATCCTGAAACAGCCGGAGCTGGCCTCGCTGTGGGCGCCGAAAATCCTGGCCCGGGAGTACGACCCCCGCAACATCCCTGACAGCGAAAAGCAGTCCGTCACCATCGGCATGGCAATGACGGAGAAACAGGGAGGCAGCGACGTCCGGGCAAACACCACCTGCGCCTATCCGGTCGGTAACGGCGGTCCGGGACAGGCTTACGAACTGGTCGGCCATAAATGGTTTGTGTCAGCGCCCATGTGTGACGCTTATCTGGTACTGGCGCAGACTTCGGTTGGCCTGTCCTGCTTCCTGATGCCCCGCTGGCGCCCCGACGGCAGCAAGAACCCCTGGCAGATCCAGCGTCTGAAAAACAAGATGGGCAATGTGGCCAATGCCTCCAGCGAGACTGAGTTGCGTGGCGCCCTCGGCTGGATGGTGGGTGAGGAAGGCCGCGGTGTCGCAACCATTATCGAAATGGTGGCCATGACCCGGTTCGATTGCATGATCGGCAGCTCCTCTGGCATGCGCCAGGCGGCGGCCCAGGCCCTGCATCACTGTCACCACCGCAGTGCGTTCGGCGCCCGCCTGAGCGAGCAGCCCCTGATGCAGAACGTGCTGGCGGACCTGGCGCTTGAAAGCGAAGCCGCCATGACCTACACCCTGAGGATTGCCCGGGCTCTCGACAGTAACGACGAGCAGGAAAAGCTGTTTCTGCGACTGGCGACGCCGGTAGGCAAGTACTGGATCTGTAAGCGCACGCCGAATCATGCTTATGAGGCCATGGAGTGCATCGGCGGCAGCGGCGTCATGGAAGACTGCATCATGCCCCGGCTGTTCCGGGAGTCGCCCATCAATGCCATCTGGGAAGGCTCCGGCAACGTCCAGTGCCTGGACACCCTGCGGGCTGTACAGAGATCCCCTGAAAGCCTCGACGCTTTTATGGCCGAGGTCAGTCTGGCCCGGGGCAGCGATCGTCACTTCGACCAGTTTGTTGACGCCCTGCACCGGGATTTCGGTCACCTGACCCGGGATCCTCAGCAGGTAGCCTTTCAGGCCCGTGATCTGGTGGACCGCCTTGCGGTCTCCCTGCAGGCGTCACTGCTTATCCGTCACGCCCCCGGCGCGGTCGCCGATGCCTTCTGTCGTTCGCGACTGGCCAGCCAGGGCGCCCACAGCATCGGCGCGCTGCCATCGGGTATCGACGCCGGTGCTATCATTAAACGAGCAACCCCCTATGTCTGAGAAGTTCCGACAACTGCTGGCGGCGCGGGAGACCGCGCCCGCTACCATTACTCCCCACATCGGGATTGTGACTCTGCAATTCCAGTTGTATGGAGTCGACGATCTCAAGGCCAAACGCAAGGCCTTCAATTCACTGCGCACGGTCTGGGGTCGGGAGCCGGATCTGGCGGTGGCTGAAACCGGAGACTTTGAAGCGCTGGACAGCGCGGTGTGGAGCATCGTCGCTATCGGCGGCACCGCCCAGCAGCTGACTGCCCGCCTCGATCAAGTGGAAAAAGCGATCGAGCAACGAATTGACGCCCCGGTTCTGGAGGTCCACCGCGAAATCTTGTGATCCAACTGAGCTGACAGACCCTTACTTGGCAAGCTAACGTGTGACGCCGTATACTACGCGGCCCTGACCACGGACTGACAGATCCTGCGACAAGTAAGGACTGTCCCATACAGGCGTTGAGGACTGAAACGCCTGTTGTTTGTTCCGCTGAATTCACCGGGCATCGGGAAACCCCCGGGAATACACTGACAGTGTGGCGCGTATGACCGGTAAGAAAAAGTCGGCCCAGGCATCGATCGAGACCATGTATCGGGTATTTACCGTACCCGAGGCTCCCGAATCCACCCTCAGCCGGATCGACCAGGACATCTCCCGTAACCTTGCGGGCTTTCTCCAGGGACACATCGTCGCCGTGGAGAAGGACCTGAGCGATCTCGAAAAGAATTTTTCCGACTCTGCCATTCCGGAAAAGCCCATCTTCGTTTCGGAGCAGACCCAGTTCCTGATGGACAAGCTGGTGGCCAACTCGGTACATACGG
>CAYMQO010000109.1:4921-6928 GCA_964392405.1 uncultured Marinobacter sp. | reverse complement strand
GTGCTGTTCGGCGCCATGCAACCGGCCAGGATGCGGCGCAGCGACGCAGTGTTCAACCTCGGCTTTGCCGTGGCGGCGGTCAGCCTGCTGACTCCCGGTATCTACATCACCATGAACGGCGAAGTGTTCGAAGCGGGTAAGGTGCGCAAGAACCTCAAGGCAGGCCGGTTTGAGCCGTTGGGTTAATCCCCGTCAGAGACTTTGAACTTCCGCCTCGGTCAGGTGGCGGAAGCTTCCCGCCGGCAGTGTGGGGTCCAGCTCCAGGTTGCCAATACGGTGCCGGTGTAGGGCTTTCACATGGTTGCCTACTGCCGCCAGCATACGTTTGACCTGGTGATAGCGCCCCTCGGTGACGGTCAGATCGATCATCCGTTCACTGACCAGCACCACCGACGCCGGCCGCGCCAGCTGGTCTTCGTTACGAAGCTGTACGCCACTTTCCAGCTGCTGTCGGGCGTCTTCGCCCAGCGGGTCCGCCAGGGTCACCCGGTAGGTCTTGGGACAGTGATGACGGGGTGAAGTAATGCGGTGGGACCATTGGCCGTCGGAGGTCATCAGCAGCAGCCCAGTGGTGTCCAGGTCCAGCCGGCCAACGGGATGAACCCGGGTAGCCAGTTCCTCCGGCAGCAGGTCATTGACGACAGGCTGAACGGCGTCGGTAGTGGCACTCAGAAGGCCGGCAGGCTTGTTCAGCATCAGATAGACATGGCCCGGAAGGAATACCGCTTGTCCGTCCAGGGTCACCTGTGCACCCGGCGGTACGGGCTCTGCAGCTTTTTTAACCGGCTGACCCGCAACCGCAACCCGGCCTGCCATAATGGCCCGCCGGGCTTCCTTGCGGGACAGCGGCGTGCAGCGTGAGAGGTAAGCATCCAGGCGCATATCAGGAACAATGCCCGCCGTCGGGCAGGGCCTGCAGGCTGGCCAGACAGAGTACCGCCGCTTTACCGCTGAGTCTTAGCCAGAAGGCCCGCAGGGCATTCTCATCCATGGCCGGGCGCGGCATCAACTGACTGGTGGTAGGCACGAAATGGCCTTCCCCGTCCAGGCGGGCCAGTTCGAAGGTGAACGGATGAACGCCAGGAAGCCCCAGCCGGATATCCGTCACCTGCAGACTGGTGCCATCAAGGTTGACGTCCAGAAAACCCCCGGTAAACCAGAGCAGTCGCTGGCCTTCCGGCAGGCTGGCCAGGTCATCCAGCAGGTCGGTGTTGCGGGGGAGATGCTCGACTGTCAGGGCGCGGTGAGTTTCCAGCGGGCCGGTTACGATTTCCAGGCGCTCCCCGTCCGCCAGCACGGTCACCCGCCACAGCAGCGTGGTGAAAGGCATGGGCTGGATCATCCGCGGTGCGTCCTGTAAACCCTGGCTCGCCAGTTCCTGTTCCACGTGGCGGTCTACTACGGCTTGAGCGCCAAGCGCCCAGGCCAGATACAGGGATGACAACCCGAGACCTGCCAGATGGGCCCGTACTGCTGGCGGTCGGGCAATGGCGTAAATGACCGCCAGCAACAGCGGCAGGGTATACAGCGGGTCGATAATAAAGATGCTGTTGGTGGCCAGCGGTGGACCGATGGGCCAGAAAAGCTGGGTGCCGTAGGTGGTCAGGGTATCCAGCAATGGGTGAGTGATCAGTATCAGTAACGTGAACGCCAGCCAGCGGCCCTGGCTTAGCCGGGGTCTCCAGCGGTGCAGGGCAAGCGCCAGCAGAATTCCAACCGGTATCAGCACAAACAGGGAGTGGCTGAAGCCGCGGTGCTGGGTGAAGTTGGCGACGGCGGATCCGTAATCAATCACAACGTCCAGATCCGGCAGGGTGCCCAGAAGGGCCCCTGTTACCAGCGCAGAGCGACCCAGAATACGACCGCCTACGGCGCCGCCAATACAGGCACCGAGGGCGGCCTGGGTAATGGAATCCATAACACCTGTCTCCGGCGATTACCGGGTGGTCTGATTTACGATGACGATGGTGTGACGCCCAGACTGTCCAGCAGTTCCAGCCCCGGGAA
>CAYMQO010000109.1:0-4821 GCA_964392405.1 uncultured Marinobacter sp. | reverse complement strand
GGCAGGATGACTTCCCGTCCCCAGCGGTAATCCGGATCCCAGCCCATGCTCTGCAGGAAGCGCCCGGCAGACATCATGGCATCGGGAACGCTGCCCCAGAGGTCCCGGCGGCCGTCATTATCCCCGTCAGTGGCGTGTTTCAGGAATACCGACGGCATGAACTGTACATGACCCATGGCACCGGCCCAGGAACCTTCCATGCGCTCGGGCTCAATGGCGCCCTCGTCGATAATTTTCAGTGCCGATACCAGTTCCCCGGAGAAGTAGGTCCCCCGCCGCTGGTCACAGGCCAGAGTGGCCAGGGCGCTGGGCACGGGCATCTTGCCGAAGTAGCTGCCGTAGTTGGTTTCCAGCCCCCAGAAAGCAACCAGGTACGCCGGCGGTACGCCGGTTTCCTCGGTTACCCGATTGAGCAGGTCACGGTGGGTCTCAAGCATCTCCCGGCCTTTTTCAATGCGGGTGTCGTTGACCCGCCGGCCGAGGTAATCGGCAAAGGTAGTGGTGAACTCGGGCTGGCGCCGGTCCAGCTCAATAACCCGGGGCAGAAATTCCACGTCTGCCAGTACGCGGTTGGCGATTTCCGGGGATACCCCTTCTGAAATCGCCCGTTTTCCAATGTCCTGCAGACACTGGTTGAAGTTGTCCGGTTTTACCGGCACTACTGGAATGTCGGCAATTGCTGCCGACGCCATCAGCAGGCCTGCCGTTACCATGCCCAGGCGGGCAGGGAAGCGACTCGAACGCAGGCGGTGCTGGCTGGGGGTGAATGACATCCGGTGTCTCTGGTACTGAAGGTTGGCCACGTAATCCTCTCCGTCGGGTTGCTCAGGCTGCTTTATAGTATCCTGATCAGGACTGTGATCAACAGCCCATGCCGAATCCACAGGCTACGGGCACCGGCAAAGGCAGGGCAGGAATATGGCGGTACTGAGGGCACTGGTCGTTGATGACGCCAGTTTCGTGCGGGATCTGATCAGGCGAACCCTGCGACAGAGCTTTCCGGTCATTGAAGTGACTGAAGCACCCAACGGCCGTCGGGCCCAGTCGCTGATGTCGCGAAACCGCTTCGACCTGATCCTGTGCGACTGGGAAATGCCGGAAATGTCCGGGCTTGAGCTGCTGCAATGGATGCGGGAAGAAGACAATTACCGCGAGGTGCCTTTCATCATGATCACCAGCCGTGGTGACAAGAGCCACGTGGTCGAGGCCGTGCGGGAAGGCGTGTCCGAGTATCTGGGCAAACCCTTCAGCCCCGATGGGCTCAGCAAGAAGGTGATCAAGGTAATGGGGCGCACGCTCCGGGACGCCATGGCGAGCAAGGGTGCCGCAACGACCGGCCCGGAAGTCTTCCAGGACACCGCCAGCCTTCTGACCGGAAAACCCGCAGCCGAACCTTCGCCTGCCGCGTCCCCAAGCCGCCGGGCCGGGCGTTCAGGGAAGCTGGTAGTTGCTGCAATCCGCTTTGCAGATGGGGTTCTCAAATGCGTTATCAAGGATATTACCCTGACGGAAGTGCGGGTTGTCGCCAAACGGGATCAGAGTTTCCCAGGCATTCTCGACCAGGCTGTGGTGGATATGGAATTGGACGAAGGGCGCGTGGCCAGGCTCAACGGGTACGTGCATCAGTTGCAGGCGGTGGACAAACGCCAGGATACGGATTTTGTCAGCGTCACCGTACGCTTTGTGGATGATGACCCGAAGAAGCTTGAGGACCTGTCACACTTTATCGTCAGTTTCCGTCGCTGAGACTGGCACCGGCTCAGCCAGGCGCTCCCGGGGGAAATGGCAGATAAATTCGCTGCCGTCACCCATGCGGCTGAGAATTTCCAGCTTACCGTCGTGGTTGAGCAGGACATGCTTGACGATGGCCAGCCCAAGGCCGGTGCCCCCGGTTTCCTTATGACGGCTGGGATCGGCCCGATAGAAACGTTCGGTCAGGCGGGGAATGTGTATCGGGTCGATACCAATGCCGCTGTCCCTGACCGACAGGTGCGCCCCTTCCCGGTCAGTATGCCAGCGGATCTCAATTCTGCCGCCGGCCGGGGTGTATTTGACCGCATTGAAGATCAGGTTGGAGAAGGCACTGCGTAACTGGTCCCCGTCACCGCGCAGGAAGTGTCGCTCACCAATATCCAGAAGGAACTCGTGTGCGGCGTCTCCGCTGAGTGCCCGGGCGTCCTGACAGATCTGCTGGCACATGGCCCGCAGATCGACCACGGCCTCAATACCATGGTGTTCGCCGGTTTCCAGTTTCGACAGCAGCAACAGATCGGTGATCAGTGACTCCATACGGCCGGACTGCTGGGCCATGGTGCGTAATGCCCGCTCCCAGCGGGCCGGAAAGTCAGCGCTGCTATCCACCATGGTTTCCAGATAACCGCTGATCACCGTTAGCGGCGTGCGCATCTCATGGGACACATTGCTGACGAAGTCCCGCCGCATCTGCTCCAACTGGAACAGGCGGGTGACATCCTTGATCACGATCAGGCGGTCGTCCTCACCAAACAGGCTGATCAGGATCTGCAAATGCAGATGAGGGCGGGCCGGCGACCGGAGTTCCAGCGGTTCCCGGTAATCCCGTTGCCGGAAATAGGTATGAAAGGCAGGCGTCCGTAGCAGGTTATGGATGGGCTGGCCCAGGTCGGTCTGGCGCCGCAGCCCCAGCAGATGCTCTGCAGAGCCATTCCACCACTCCAGCACGCCGTCTGCGTCAGTCATAACGACGCCGTCACGCATGGCGTTGGTGGATTCCTGCAACCGGTTAAACTGCGCCAGCAGCCGGTCCTGAGTGGCCAGGTGTCCGCGGTGAAGCTTGTGCAGACCGTCAAAAATATCACCCCATAGCCCAACGCTCTCCGGAGCAGCTTCGCCGGTGCCAGGGTTTGCCAGCCATTGATAGAGCTTGCGGGACTGGGCCAGGGTCCAGGTGAGGTAAAGTAGCAGGCCGGCCAGCAGACCTTCGACCGGATAGCCGAAGAACAGGCCAGCCAGGGTGGTTACCGCCAGGAAAGCCAGGATCAGCCGTAGATAACGAGACCATTTGTAATTCATGGGTGCCTGACCTGTCCGGAAGGCGAAGTACTGGCTACGCAGCTTTGGTCGAGAAACGATACCCGGTGCCACGAACGGTCTGGATCAGGTGATCGTATTGGTCCCCCAGGGCTTTCCGCAAGCGCCGGATGTGAACATCCACGGTGCGTTCTTCCACGTAAACGTTACCGCCCCATACCTGATCCAGCAACTGGGACCGGGTATAGACCCGCTCCTGGTGGGTCATGAAGAACTGCAACAGCCGGTACTCCGTCGGGCCCATACTGATCGATCCGTCGGCTCCGGACACCCGGTGGCCCACGGGGTCCAGAGTCAGACCGTTGACCTCAATGGGGGACTCAACCCCAGCGGGGGTGGTGCGCCGTAACACCGCTTTTAGCCGTGCTACCAGCTCCCGGGGTGAGAAAGGTTTGGTGATGTAGTCATCAGCGCCCACTTCCAGCCCCTGGATCTTGTTATCCTCTTCGGCCTTTGCGGTAAGCATGATGACGGGAATTTCCGCCGTCGTCTCATCTTTCTTCAGACGTCGGGCCAGTTCAACGCCGCTGGTGCCTGGCAGCATCCAGTCCAGCAGTATCAGGTCGGGCTTGCGGTCGACAATGAGGGCGTGAGCCTCCCGGGCGTCCGCTGCCTCCAGGTAGTTGAAATCCGCCATTTCAAGGGCGACGGCTATCATCTCTCGGATGGGAGCCTCATCGTCAACGATCAGAACGGTTTTGGACATTGCACTTGTACCTGTGTTCCTGTGATTGTTGCTGTGTTATTACACCGGGGAACTGTTACAAGTTTATGACATTACGCCGGACGGCCGAAACCAGGAGCTTCCGGTACGTCTGCTGAGCGACCTGCAGGGCGCGATGACGCAAAACAGTGGTCTAGAAGAGTTTATCCAGCGCCAGTCCGGCAAACACCACAAAGCCAGCCCAGTTGTTGTTCAGGAAGGCTTCAAAGCACCCTTCCCGGCTGCGATGACGTGCCAGGTACTGGTGCCAGACGAATAACGTAGCCATTGCCGCCACCCCCAGATACCAGAAGAAGCCCAGCCCGGCCTGGGTGCCCACCATAATTAGCGTGGTTACCACCAGCGCCTGTAAGCCGCCGATAATCAGGCGGTCAGCATCCCCAAACAGGATGGCAGTGGACTTGACCCCGATTTTCAGGTCATCGTCCCGATCGACCATGGCATACAGGGTGTCATAGGCGACGGTCCACAGCACATTGGCGGTGAACAGCAGCCAGGTCAGTTTGCTGAGCTCGCCCGCTTCCGCCGCCCAGGCCATGGGAATGGCCCAGGAAAAAGCCGCGCCGAGGAACAGCTGCGGCAGATGGGTATAGCGCTTCATGAACGGATAGATAAACGCCAGCACCAGGCCCCCAAAAGACAGATAAAACGTCAGGGTGTTGGTGAACAGCACCACCAGCAGGAAGGAAACCACCACCAGTGCCAGAAACAGGCCGACGGCTTCCCTGGGCCGGATACGCCCGGCGGTCAGGGGGCGCTCCCGGGTGCGCTTGACGTGCCGGTCTACCTTGCGGTCGGCAAAATCGTTGATGGCGCAGCCAGCGGCCCGCATCAGGAACACGCCGAGGGTAAAGACAATCAGGTTGCTGATGGATGGCATCACCCCGTCGGCGGCCAGCCAGAGTGCCCACCAGGTGGGCCAGAGCAGGAGCAAAGAGCCGATGGGGCGATCGATACGCAGCAGGCGGGCATAGTCCGTCAGGCGCTCACGCAGGCTGGGGGAAAGGGCGGCCATCGTCATCTGGCAA
>CAYMQO010000108.1:0-6977 GCA_964392405.1 uncultured Marinobacter sp. | reverse complement strand
ACGAAAATCCGGCTCTGTGATAATCTCCGCCCAAGCCCGTATCAGCAAGGAGACCTCCGTGGCAGCGGCCGCCAGAGTCGAGCAGTATCTCAATCGCAAAGCTATCGCCCATGAACTGATGCCGGTCACGACCGATCCGTGTGGGGGACTCGACGCTGCCGTATTTGGCGCCGATGTCAGTCGCAGGCAGGTGATTCGTGCCACAGCGCTGATTGACATCAAGGGTGTCCTGCTGGTGGTGCATCCGTTTGACAGTGCTCCCGACATGGATGCCATTGAGGTTCACACCGGTCGTCGCATGCAGCCGCTGACCATCAGCCAGACCAGCCGGGTCTTCAGTGACTGTGCGCCTGGGTTTGTGCCGCCGTTTGGCGTTGCCTACGAGGTGCCGGTGCTGGTGGACGAGTCCCTGTATCAGCTGGACCATCTGGTCATGGCCTGCGGCTCGTCGTCCCGTCTGATGTCGATGACGGGCCGGGCGTTCCGCCTCGCCATGGCCGGGGCAGACCGGGGCCGCATCACCATTCGTCACAGCGGCCAGATGGCAAGCGTTGTCTCACTGGAAGAGGTCGCTGAAAAGCTGCAGAAGGTATACCGACTGCCGCCCATGCCGGCCCTTGCGCTGCGGATTCTTCGTCTCACCAGTGATCCGGACGCGTCCGCGCGGGAGCTGGCCGAACTGATTGAGTACGATCCCAGCCTCGCCGCCCAGATAATCCGCTACGCGCGATCGGCACTGTTCCATTACCCGGGGCAGATTGAATCCGTTCAGGAAGCCGTGACCCGGGTGCTGGGCTTCGAGCGGGTCGCCCATATGGCCCTCGGCATTGCTTCAGTGCGGGCCTTTAATATTCCCCGGCAGGGCCCGCTGGGTATGGATCAGTTCTGGCGTCACTCACTGTACTGCGCGTTTGTCTGCCAGCGTCTGGCTTCCCAGTGCGGTGCAGACGCATCCCTGGCGTACCTCTGTGGACTATTGCATAACTTTGGACTGTTGCTGACCGGGCACCTGTTCCCGGCAGAGTTCGACGAACTCAACCGCCTGCGGGCAGCCAATCCGGAAGTCAGCATGCGAGCGCTGGAGCAACAGGTGTTCGGAACCGGCGCCGAACAGGAAATGCTGACCGTCGGCCACGGCGTCATCGGCGGAATCCTGCTCAAACTCTGGCAATTGCCCGATGCCGCGATCAAAGCCGCTGGCGTTCACCAGCAGTCCCGGTACCAGGGCGATCACCGCATCTATGTACTAATGGTTCAGCTTGCCAATGGACTGCTCAAGGAAAAAGGCGTCGGCGACGAATTCAACCCGGATGACCTGGCGGAACTGGCGTCCGGGCTCGGCCTGCCACCCGGTCAGCTCGACCGCCTGCGGGAAGATGTGGATCAGGTTGCCGAGGATCTGGACAGCCTGGCCCGATCTCTGTCATCCTGATCGGCTTGTACTTATGGTAAGCAACACCTATTGACTTCGACGGACGTCGACTTTCTATGACGGGCCTGAGTTCGTATAATGCCCGCTTTTCGTATTCGGACCAGAAGTCTGAGCCTGAAAATGAGCGGTCGCCGTGCCCCGTTTTCTGCCGTACCAGCTTTTGAGTCTGTGAGAGGCCGCCGCCAAGCCTTGTACTGACCCGCCCAGGGTTTGGCAGCCGCTTTTCATTTCAAAAATCTCATTTTTCAGGAAACAGGAGCACAACCTATGCGGATTATCATGTTAGGGGCCCCAGGCGCCGGCAAGGGCACCCAGGCCAAGTTTATTACTGAGCGCTTCCGCATCCCGCAGATTTCCACCGGCGATATGCTTCGCGCGGCGGTCAAGTCCGGTTCCGAGCTGGGTAACAAGGTAAAGTCAGTGATCGATTCCGGCGCCCTGGTCTCCGACGACATCATCATTGCCCTCATTGAAGAACGCGTGAAGCAGGAAGACTGCCGCAACGGCTTTTTGCTCGACGGCTTCCCGCGGACCATTCCCCAGGCCGAAGCCTTGAAAGAGCAGGGCATCGCCATCGACTACGTGGTAGAAATTGCGGTGGATGACGAAGAGATCGTCCAGCGTCTGGCCGGTCGTCGCATGCACCCGGGCAGTGGCCGTATCTATCACATCAAATACGATCCGCCGAAAGAAGATGGCAAGGACGACGAGACCGGCGAACCCCTGGTTCAGCGGGAAGACGACAAGGAAGAGACCATCCGGCATCGTCTGGAGGTCTACCACGAGCAGACCGAGCCGCTGGTGAACTACTACCAGGACTGGGCCAGCGACGAGCCCTCCACGGCTCCCAAGTATGTCCGTGTACATGGTGTCGGCTCGCTGCAGGACATTCGCGAACAGATCCTGTCGCAGCTGGGATAAGGTCCATCCGGTCTTGAAGCTACTCGCCCTTGATACCTCAGCCGATGCCTGTTCAGTTGCGTTGCTTGATGGTGACGACCTGAGCGGTCAGTTTCGGGTGGAGCCCCGGGGCCACACCCGGCTGATCATGCCCATGGTCCGTCAGGTTCTTGCGGAACAGGGGGTTGCGGTGAGTGAGCTGGACGCGCTGGCCTTTGCGGCAGGGCCGGGCTCATTTACCGGCCTGCGCATTGCCACCGGTGTTATCCAGGGGCTGGCCTGGGGGCTGGATATTCCCGTGGTACCGGTGTCCTCACTGCAGGCGGTCGCACTGGCCGTAGCAGAGCAAAAGGCTGCTGAAGAAGGCGATGGTATTGCCGTCGCCTTTGATGCCCGTATGGACGAAGTCTACTGGGGCTGCTACCAGATGAGGGCCGGGCTGCCGCAGCCGCTGGCGCCGGAACGGGTCTGTGCGCCGGAACAGGTCAGCCTGCCGAAACCCCTTGCGCAATGGTTGGCAGGGGGCAGCGGATGGCGCTATGCTGATCGTATGCCGGAAAGCGTGACACGTGAGTGTCATTCGCCGGTAACAGACCTGTCCCCGGACGCACGGCATGTTGCCCGGCTGGCCAGGGATGCCTGGGCACGGGGCGCTACTGTTACGGCGGCAGAGGCGCAGCCCGTTTATCTGCGGGATGAAGTGACCTGGAAGAAACTTCCGGGGCGATAAACCAGTGGGATTCAAAGCATGATTGGCGGACTCAATCCCAATAATCCCTACATCGGCACTCCCGTTAGCCGTGAGCGCAACGACAGCGCACGGGCGCCTGCGGTTCGCCCGGAGCTGCTGACGGATGATCGTCAGCGGGCGTTGCCGGAACGGGCAGGTGTGGATCGCGGTGCGGCCTCCGCCCCGGAGGACACCGATGCCTTTCTGCGCCGTATCCAGGCAAGGGCTGTATCGGAAGATGTCCGGTTTGAGCCTTTCCGCTCTGATGATATCCCCCTGGCCAATGTCCGGGCCCTGCAGACCTTCCTCACGGTGGCCAATCACCGTGATGGTCTGGAAGGCTACGACGCTGAGCTGGCGGGCGTCGATATCCGCGTCTGAATTAATCCCTCTCTTCACAAGGCTGCCTGGTGTAGCCAACCGGATGCCTTGAATGGGCCAGCCCGATCCAACCCTTAATATTGAGCATCTGCCGCCCGTCGGCTGCGTTGCCAGCGATTTCGAAGAGCGTGGCAGAGCCCTTGCCGACCGACTCGGGGCACCCTGGCTGGGGGTGACTTGCCCCCGGGAGATCAACGACTATTCCATGGTGCTCTTTCTGGACGAGGCCGGACTCTGCCTCCAGGCCACCGGACGCAAGGCGCCGGGGCCGGTCCGGGCGGAGTTTGTGGTCGGTAAGGTCGGGTACCGTCTGGCCCATGGCGGTGGCACGGGGCAGCTGATCGCCCGGGCAGTGGGCCTCAAACGTACCCAGCAAACCCTCCATGTTCTGGATGCCACCGCCGGCCTGGGGCAGGATGGTTTTGTGCTGGCCGGGCTTGGCCATCAGGTAACCCTGCTGGAGCGTTCACCGGTGATCCACGCCCTGCTGGAAGACGGTCTTGCCCGGGCAGCGGATCACGACGTCACCGCGCCAGTGGTCGCCCGCATAACGCTGCTACTCGCGGACAGTATTCAGTGGCTGGAACAGAAGGCCGGCCAGGAGCCTGTAGCGGATGTGATCCACCTGGACCCCATGTTCCCCCACCGAGACAAGTCTGCTGCGGTGAAAAAGGAAATGCAGTTGTTCCGCCCGGTAGTGGGAGACGATCCCGACGCGGACCGTTTATTGGCGGCGGCGCTGGCCTGCGCCCGTTACCGGGTGGTAGTGAAACGGTCCCGACGGGCGCCCGCCATCGCCGGGCCCGAGCCAGCGCTGAAGCTGGAAGGAAAAAGCAGTCGCTACGACGTCTACCCGATACAGGCCCTGCCGTCTGGCTGATCAGGAAGGGATCAAAACCGGGCAGGACAATTGGCCGCAGCGGTCATGAAGCGACGACTGTCTCGCGATTGAGCTGCGTCACCTGCGCAATGGCCTGTCGCTTCTCCACGCTCAGTACCAGCCGGGAGTCTTCGGCCACGGCGTCCAGTTCCCGGGTGTAGCACAAGCGGCCCTCGTCGTCGGGCAGAATCACGCCATTTCGCTGTAGCTCGCCAATGAAATTCCGGAACAGGGTCTTGTCAAAGAACTCTGGCGCGTTCAGGCCGAAGAGTACCGACATGCGCTCCGCCATCAGCACGCTTTCTTCTTCCAGATCCGTTGCCGTCAGGGCTGCCGGGCCGTGTTTCCGCAGGGTAGCGATAACGATGTAGTAACGCTCCAGGGTCTGCAAAATGAATCGGGACAGGGTCAGCAGCTGCAGCCGTTCCTGGGTGCCTTCTTCAGGCCCGGATACCCGGTCCCCATCCACCCGCAAAACACCGTGGGCGGCCAGGGTGTCGATCCAGCGGTCCACTTCCGCTTCTATCTCATCGTTGGAATAGCGGATAAACAGTTCGGACTGCAGGTAGGGATAAACGGCACTGGCCAGGAAGATTACCTTGCGGCGGGCCATGGAAGTGGAGTTCTCGAACAGACAGGCGATCAGCGCCGGCACCGCGAACAGGTGCTGGATGTTGTTCCGGTAGTAGGTCATCAACGTAGCGTTGGTGCCATCCAGGGCGATGATGTCGCCCAGGGTTTGCGGATAGCGGCCGACCAGCCCCATGTTTTCGCAATACCGGATCCATTCCTGCCCGTCACCTTCCGGGAAGGTCACCGTGTCTGTGTAGGGCTGGGCTTTCAGCAAGGCCACGTACTGGTCCATCATCGTGGCAAGCTGCCGCTCGTCCATGGCAAGGCGTTCTGTTGACAGCAGCAGGGTGGCGACCAGGTTGACCGGGTTGATGGCAGCGGCGGAGTTGATGCCAGTTGCCACCTGCCGGGCCAGGTCGTTCACCGCGTTCGCCAGCCAGGGTGGCCGGGCTTCGGCGCCGGCGGCTTCCTGCTTCCAGCCGGGGCGGGTCTGCTCCAGGGCGTCGTCCAGATAAATGGCGTCGCCAAAGTTGACGGACACCTTGCCGAAGGAGTTGCTCAGTTTGCGGGCGGTTTTCGCCAGGCCAACCACACTTTCCTGTTTCTTCTTCTTGCCCCGCAGCTCACCCATATACGAGCGGCCTTCCATCACCTTCTCATAGCCGATGTACACCGGCACCAGCACGATGGGTTTCTGATGGTCCCGGAGAAAACTCCGTACCGTCATCGCCAGCATCCCCGGGCGCGGCTGCAGGGTGCGACCGGTGCGACTGCGCCCGCCTTCCACGAAGTACTCAACGGAATAGCCCCGGGTAAACATCACATGCATGTATTCGTTGAAGACCGCGGAGTACAGCGGATTGTCACGGAAGCTGCGGCGCATGAAAAAGGCTCCGCCGCGACGCAGAATCGGGCCCACCAATGGCATGTTCAGGTTGATGCCAGCAGCGATATGAGGCGGCATCAGGCCGTTGCGATACAGCACGTAGGACAGCAGCAGATAGTCGATATGGGACCGGTGACAGGGCACATAAACCACCGCGTGATCTTCCGCCACGTCCTGAACCTGATGGATGTTGTTGGTGCGAATCCCGTTGTAGATACGGTTCCACAGCCAGCTCAGCAACAATTCCAGAATGCGGATGGTGCTGACGGACATGCTGGAGGCAATCTCGTTGCCATATTCATAGGCCCGGTCGCGGACTTTTTCAGGGTGAATGCCTTCCCGCCGCGCTGTCTCACGAATGGCATCCCGTACTGCGGGTGTACTGATCAGGTCACTCACCAGCGTGCGGCGGTGGGACAGGTCCGGGCCGAGCACTGCCTGACGGACCCGGCGAAAGTGAGTGCGTAGCAGGCGACCGGTCTTGCGGGTGGCGTGGTCCTGGCTTTGGCGGTGTTCCTGTACGATTTCCGCCAGTGACATGGGCTCGCCGAAGCGCACCAGGGTGTTGCGGCCATGCAGCAGGATAATCAGCAGCTTCTGGAAGCGCCCCGCAACCGCCCAGGTATCAGATAGCAGCAGCTTGAGTACCGACTTTTCCTTGTCAGGAGAACGGCCCCAGAACAGGGATACCGGCACCAGTTGAATGTCCAGGGTCGGGTCGTCCAGCGTCAGTTCGATCAGCCGTTCCATTTGCGGCGTCATCACCGGAGTCAGCCTTGGGCTGAAGCTGCTGCGGGCACGGCGGTACAGAAAACAGAACGACTGATCCGGTCCGCCCCGGACCGCCAGCGGCGCTGTGGCCGGCGGCAACCCTGCCCGGGCCACTTCCTGCTCCAGCACCAGCCGGTTGGAGAGCGAGCGGTACTGCATCACGTAGCAGACCGGTCGGTTCGGATCCAGCTCCAGCGCATCCCTACCGGCGCCCAGCACATCCGTGCGAACCCATAAATACAACAACTTGCGTAACAGCGTGGTAAAAGCACCGGATACAGCCGGAAACAGTCGCATTCAGTAAGACTCCGGAGAAGGCGAAACAGATGCACAAGTTTACCGGGTCGCGGCAGCGGGACAAGGGCGGGAGTATGGTACATTTCAGGTTTTACAATAATAGTGGAGTACCCATGGCAGAGTGGAA
>CAYMQO010000107.1:0-7010 GCA_964392405.1 uncultured Marinobacter sp. | reverse complement strand
AGGAAGCCATGCACACCTGGGCCTACCAGCACTGCATTGAAACCCTCAACCTGGATCAGAGCGAGATCTACAACCGCTATCGCGTGGTGCCGGAAATCAACGGTAAGATACGCATGGCCAACCGGCGCCTGGATGCCGCCATGCGGTCTGACCTTAACCTGCGCAACCGGGACGACCTGCAGGAATTTGTCATGTCCTACCTGTTCTTTGCCGCCGTGTTTGAGGGGTGCTGGTTCTACAACGGCTTCAGCCCCATCTTCGCGCTGCAGCGCCGGGGCCTGATGCGGGGAACAGGGGAGCAGTTGCAGTACATCCTGCGGGATGAAGCCATGCACTTTTCCTTCGGCCTGAAAGTGGTCAACCAGATTCTGGAGGAAGAGAACATCACCCTGGATCCCAAGGCCGTCCGGGACATGTGGGACGAATCAGAGGCGGCAGAGAAAGCTTACGCCAGTTACATTCTCAGGGAGCCCATTCTGGGTTACTCCGCGGAATATCACTGCGAGCAGTTCCGTTTCGTGGCCAACCGCCGGGCCAGAACCGTCGGACTGGATGAGCCCTTCCCGGGCGCGAGAAACGTCTCACCCTGGCTTGATGAGCAGGCCACACTGCGTAAGGAAAAGAATTTCTTTGAAACCCGGGTGATTGAATATCAGACCGGAGCACAGCTGGAGTGGTAGCCGGCAAGGTTCGGATCAAGGAATTGGCCGGCCATACTTTCGGCACAGAGGAAATAGGCTAGCATGGGAATACCAACCGATGGGGTTCCCTGTGCCTGACGATCTGTCAGAAAACATTGTCACCCTTGCGGCCGGGGCTCGCTGATGAGCCACCTGGTCGCCTACGGGACTCTCTTCCTGGCTGCCTTTGCGGCAGCCACTTTCTTTCCGTTTCAGTCCGAAGCACTGCTGGTAGCCTTGCTGGTTGCCGACACCTATTCGGTGGTGTTACTGCTGCTGGTCGCGACTGCAGGGAACGTGCTTGGTTCGGTGGTTAACTGGTACCTGGGCCGGTACATCGAAAAGTTCCGTTACCGGCGCTGGTTTCCATTCAAGCAGGGCAGTCTGGAAAAGGCTCAGCATCACTACCATCGCTGGGGCCGCTGGAGCCTGTTGATGAGTTGGGCACCCTTTATCGGGGATCCGCTGACGCTGATCGCCGGCATCATGCGCGAGCCTTTCGGCAGCTTTCTGATGATCGTTACCATCGCCAAACTGGGACGCTATATCGTGACAGCCCTGTTGACGTTTGGCTGGCTTGCCATCTAAGGCCGTCTGATCCCCGGAGCGGATCCGGAGCGAATATAGGTAGAGTTACGGCCCTCCCAACGGCCTTTTTCCCGCAAAAATTTCGTGATTTGCCGGACACTTCACCCATGTCAAGCCTTTTTGCAAATTCATCTGTTAATATGCCGGCGCCTTTCAACAGTCTCTCCCTATAAAAGTGATAGATAAATGCCATCAACCGTCTTTGGCGGGTTCGCCGCAAACTTCCTCGGGAAAGCCCCGGTCTGGTATAAGCAGCTGATTCTGCTGTTTTTAGTGATCAATCCCATTGTTGTCGTGATGTTCGGTCCGGCGGTCGCGGGTTGGCTGCTGGTGGCCGAGTTTATCTTTACGCTCGCCATGGCCTTGAAGTGTTATCCACTGCTTCCTGGTGGTCTGCTGGCGGTGGAGGCCCTGCTGATCGGCATGACCACACCGGAAGCGGTTTACCATGAGTTGCTGGTCAACTTCCCGGTGATCCTGCTGCTGATGTTCATGGTAGCGGGCATCTACTTTATGAAAGAGCTGCTGCTGGTGACCTTTACCCAGATTCTGGTGGGGGTGCGGTCCAAGTCGGCACTGTCGCTGCTGTTCTGCGCGGCGGCGGCACTGTTATCGGCGTTTCTGGATGCCCTCACGGTTGTGGCGGTCATCATCAGTGTCGGGGTGGGCTTCTACTCGGTGTACCACAAGGTCGCGTCCGGTAAGGGCTATCAGCAGAAAGAGCACAATACCAACAGCGATGAAGAAGTGATTGAACTGCACCGGAACGATCTGGAGAACTTCCGGGGCTTCCTGCGCAGTCTGCTGATGCACGGCGCAATCGGTACCGCGCTCGGCGGTGTCGCCACCATGGTGGGTGAGCCCCAGAACCTGCTGATCGCCAAGACCGTGGGCTGGGACTTTGTCAGCTTTTTCACCCATATGGTTCCTGTGAGCATCCCGGTCCTCGGCGCCGGTCTGGTGACCTGCTGGGCATTGGAGAAGCTGCGCTGGTTCGGGTACGGCACCCGCCTGCCGAAACCGGTTCGCCGGGTATTGGAGGAATTTGCGGATAACGAAAAGGCCAAGCGTACCAAGGCGGACCAGGCCGCGCTCTGGGTGCAGGCGTTCGCAGCTGGTGTGTTGGTGGTGGGCCTGGCTTTCCACCTGGCGGAAGTGGGGCTGATCGGACTGCTGGTGATTATCCTGATCACGTCGTTCACGGGTATAACGGATGAAAACCAGATTGGCCGGGCATTCCAGGAATCCCTGCCGTTCACTGCGCTACTGGTGGTGTTTTTCGCGGTGGTTGCGGTAATCCATGATCAGCACCTGTTCAAGCCGGTGATCGAGTTCGTACTGACGCTGCCGGAAAGTCAGCAGCCGGGAATGTTCTTCGTGGCCAACGGGCTGTTGTCGATGATCAGCGATAACGTCTTCGTGGCAACGGTTTATATCAGCGAAATCAAACAGGCGCTGGACGCAGGTGTTATCAGCGAAGCACATTTCCAGGACCTGGCGGTAGCCATCAATACCGGTACCAACCTGCCAAGCGTCGCTACCCCTAACGGGCAGGCTGCGTTTCTGTTCCTGTTGACCTCCGCCATTGCCCCTCTGGTGCGGTTGTCATACGGGCGCATGGTCGTCATGGCTTTGCCTTATACCATCGTTATGAGTGTGGTGGGTCTGCTGTGTGTGGTTTACCTGGTGTAGTGCCACAGCCCGAAGAGCATTGACCTGGCTTCTCCTACGACCTATGTTGCATGGGGCGATAGCCCCTGCTGCTTCAGGTTGTTAGGGAAGAATACGATGGCAAGGTTGCTCTTATTGGCCTGGTTGCTGGTTCCATTGATGGCGATGGGTGGCGACCGGGTGCTGAAGGTAGGATACCTCGATTTTCCGCCCTACCAGTTTCGTAACGCGGCCGGCGAGCCCGACGGCCGTTTTATCGAGCTGACCCGGCAGGTGGCCGAGGAAGCCGGCTACGAACTGGAATTCCTCTATCTTCCGGCCGCCCGGGTATATCACTACCTGGAGAGTGGTTATATTGATGTCTGGCAGGGGTTCAGCGGCAACCCCGCCCTCGGCGAACAGGTACTTGAAAGCCGAACCGTCCCGATTCGGGTCGCTTATGGCGTCTGGTATCTGAGCAGTACACCCAAGCCCCGCCACTTTCACGACCTCTACGGCAATACCCTTATCACCATCACCGGCTACAACTATGCCGGACTGACCCGCCAATTCAATCATAGCAATGCCCTTAGTGCAGTCAGCACGGCTGATCACCGGTCAGCCCTGGAAATGCTGGAGCGCGGGCGGGGGGAATATCTGCTTAACTATCAGGAACCCGTACTGGATCTGCTGTTGGCCGAGCCAGTGCCGGGTATCCGCTTCACGCGCATGTGGGTGCGGGACGCTGCCTGGCTGTTTTCCAATGTCAGTGGGAAGGCGCCGACGTGGCGCGACGATTTTGATCAGGCCTGGGACCGGCTTGCGATGCGCGGCAGGGTCATGCTGATCGACCACTCGGGCGAGAAGGAAAATATGGAGGGGGTGCCGCTCTAGCCACCCTGGCTTCGGAGGGCTGTTTTTGCTGATGTACGAGGCAAATGGCAAGATGACTGCGAAACTTTCCCAATCCATCGACAAGCGAGAGCATGACTATGACTGATAACAGCTATATTCCTCCGAAAGTATGGAAATGGGACAGCCAGGGCGGTGGCAAATTCACCAATATCAATCGCCCGGTCGCCGGTCCGACCCATGACAAGGCCCTGCCGGTTGGCAAGCATCCGCTGCAGCTTTATTCCCTCGCTACGCCCAACGGCATGAAGGTCACCATCCTGTTGGAGGAACTGCTGGAACAGGGGTTTAAAGAAGCCGAGTACGACGCATGGCTGATCCGCATTATGGAAGGGGACCAGTTTTCCAGCGGCTTTGTGGACATAAATCCGAATTCCAAGATTCCCGCCATGGTGGACCATAGCGTCACCCCGACGCTGCGATTGTTTGAGTCAGGGTCGATCCTGCTCTATCTGGCCGATAAATTCGGCGCCTTCCTGCCAAAAACGACCCATGGCCGCGCTGAAGCCCTTAACTGGCTGTTCTGGCAAATGGGTAGTGCCCCATTGCTGGGTGGCGGATTCGGGCACTTCTACGCTTACGCTCCGGAAAAATTCCAGTACCCCATCGACCGCTACACCATGGAAGTGAAGCGTCAGCTGGACGTCCTGGACCGCCAGCTGGCCAATCATGAATTTGTCGCCGGCAATGAGTATTCCATCGCCGACATGGCCATCTGGCCCTGGTACGGACAGCTGGTTACAGGCACGCTCTACGAAGCCCAGGAGTTCCTGGAGGCGGACGGCTACACCAATGTCGTGCGCTGGAGCAGCCAACTGCAGACTCGACCGGGGGTCCAGCGCGGCCAGATGGTAAACCGGGCCTGGGGTGATCCTGCCGGGCAGTTGCACGAGCGTCACGATGCCAGTGATTTCGAGCTGCGAACCCAGGACAAACTGACGGATGGTCAGAACTGATCCCAGTGTCACAGCTCCGGCAGGCACCCAGCGCACCTGAGCCAGGATGAAAGGGCTGATTCTGATCCTGGCGGTGGCCGTGCTCGTTTGGCTGACGCGCCCCTGGGATTTGTTGCCGCCACAATGGAACCCGTGGGCGCCGGTGTCCATGGATCACCCGATGACCATGGTCACCCGGTGGAAACTCAAGAGTCTCCACGACGACCCGGAGCAGTGCCGGGCGCTGCTGGCCTCGGTTCCCGAAACCCGTCTGGAACACCTGCCACTTGAGGATTACACCCCGGTGGAAGGCTGCCCGCTGACCAACGTGGTCCGCGTAACCCGGACCGACCTCACCTACAATCAACGGTTTACCGCCACCTGCCCGCTGGTGGTGGCCTGGGTGATGTTCGAGCAGCAGCAATTACTGCCGCTGGCGCAGGAGCACCTGGGTACGGAGCTGGTGCATGTGGACCACTACGGCACGTTTTCCTGCCGTAATATCTACCATCGGGAAAACGCCCGGCGCAGCCAGCATGCTACGGCCTCAGCGTTTGACGTGGCGGCGTTCCGTTTTGCCGACGGCACCCGGGTTTCGGTACTGAACCATTGGGACAATGACGAGCATCCGGCCCGCCGGGACTTTCTGCGGGCCACCCGGGATGCGGCCTGTGACTATTTCGGGACGGTGCTGGGGCCAGATTACAACCAGCCCCATGAGAACCACTTCCACTTTGACATGAGCACCTTCGGACTCTGTCGCTGAGATCACCGCAGCCGCCGCTTTTCAGCCCGGCGCATCCACCACCAGGCCATAAAGGCGATCACCGACACTGCCAGAATGATCAGGGTCGCCAGCGCGTTGATCTCCGGCGATACCCCCATCCGCACCGATGAAAATACCACCATGGGCAGCGTGGTGGCGCCGGGGCCAGAGACGAAACTGGCAATCACCAGGTCATCCAGCGACAGGGTAAACGCCAGCAACCAACCGGACACCAGCGCCGGCGCAATTACTGGCAGGGTGATCACCAGAAACGTCTTCAGCGGCGTGCAGCCAAGATCCATGGCGGCTTCTTCAATGGAGCGATCCACCTCCCGCAGCCGGGCGCTGACCACTACTGCAACATAAGCGCTGCAGAAGGTGGTGTGGGCGATCCAGATGGTAGCCATGCCGCGATCCACCGGCCAGCCAATCAGCTGGGCCATCTGCACGAACAGCAGCAACAGCGAGAGACCGGTGATCACCTCGGGCATGACCAGCGGCGCCGTGATCATGCTCGACAGCAGGGTCCGGCCCCGCATCTTTTTAAAGCGGGTGATGACGAAAGCGCACAATGTGCCCAGACACACCGCCATGCTGGCGGAATAAAAAGCGATACGCAGGCTCATCCACACCGCCGACAGCAGCTGTTCGTTGGCAAACAGTGCCCCGTACCATTTGGTGGAAAAGCCTGCCCACACGGAGACCAGCCGGGAGGCGTTGAACGAATAGACGATCAGCACCACCATCGGCAGGTACAGGAACAACAGGCCGATCACCAGCATGATCTTTGAAAAACCGGGTGCTTTTAATCTAGCCATGCTTTTCCATCTCCCGGGCCTGGAAGCGGTGGAACATCACAATGGGCACCAGCAACAGCGCCAGCATTACGATGGCAAGCGCCGAGGCCACCGGCCAGTCGCGGTTATTGAAGAACTCCTCCCACAGTACCTTGCCGATCATCAGCGTATCGGGCCCGCCCAGCAGTTCTGGAATCACAAATTCACCCACCGCCGGAATGAACACCAGCATGGAGCCCGCCAGGATGCCGGCTTTGGACAGCGGCAGGGTAATGGCCCAGAAGGTGGTCAGGCTACGGCAGCCCAGATCCGACGCCGCTTCCAGCAGGCGGATGTCCAGCTTCATCAGGTTGGTGTAGATGGGCAGGATCATGAACGGCAGGTAGGCGTAGACGATCCCCAGGACCACCGCGAAGTTGGTGTTCAGCATCTTCAGGGGTTCACTGATCACCCCCAGCCAGATCAGGAAACTGTTGAGCAGCCCCTGATTGCCGAGAATGCCCATCCACGCATAGACCCGGATCAGAAAGGACGTCCAGGACGGCAGCATCACCATCAGCAGGAACACCAGCTGCCAGTGTTTCGGCGCCCGCGCCATGGCATAGGCCATGGGGTAGCCGATCAGCAGACACACCAGGGTTGCCATGAAGGCGGTTTTCACCGAGCCCCAGTAAGCCGCCAC
>CAYMQO010000106.1:4529-7015 GCA_964392405.1 uncultured Marinobacter sp. | reverse complement strand
CCGCCACCCTCTCCAGCATCATCGTGACGCTGGAGCCGCTGTTCGTGGCGGTGCTGGCCTGGGTGGTGCTCGGCGAGGTGCTCGGCCCCATCGGTATCGCCGGCGCCGTCATTCTCACCATCGCCGTGGTGGTGGCCTCGGTCAGCAGCCGGGCCGCGTCCGTCGCCCGCGATTGACGGGCGGTGCCCGGAGCCGGGCGATGATCAGCCTTGCTTGCGTTTTTTTTCCAGCATGTTGGGCTGGAGGATTTCGATCCAGTACCCGTCCGGATCACGAATAAATCCCAGGCCCTTCATCTTGCCGTCATCGGGACGCTTGACGAAGTCGACGCCAAGGGACTCGAAGCGCTCACAGGCTGCGTAGACGTCCGGCACGGCGACGCCGATATGACCGTAACCCTGGGGCTCGTCGTTGCCGTTGTGGTAGCTGAACTCCGGGTCGTCCTCGGTGCCCCAGTTATGGGTCAGCTCCAGCATGGCCTCACGTCCGAAGATATAGGTAGTTCGATGACCATCGTCCTCAGGCACGCTCTGGGCCTGCCGGTCGTTCAGGTAGGCCATGAAATAAAGCGTGAATTTCATCTCCGGGAAGTCCAGCTTCCGCACCAGACGCATGCCCATGACCCGGGTATAAAAATCCATGGACCGCTCCGGATCCTTGATACGCAGCATGGTCTGGTTAAACACATAACCGTCCGTTTCCGGTACCGGGGCATCGTGCAGACCTGGCGCCTGTTCGAAATGTCGGGACATGAAAAGTTACTCCAAAGATAGGTGTCGATTCGGACAAGGGACTATAAATGACGGCGATATGGACAAATTTCAACCCCGGCGGCATTCTACGGAAAACTCATCCGACCCAGGTGCGCTCAGGTGACCGAAAAGATCCCCGTGGGTATCAGCAGCTGCCTGCTCGGCAACCTGGTCCGCTACGATGGCGGCCACAAACACTCCCGGTACTGCAGTGAGGTACTGGCCCGCTACTTTGAGCTTCGGCCCATCTGCCCGGAGCTCGAAGCCGGGCTTGGGGTTCCCCGGCCGCCGATTCAGCTGCAGGAAGACGGCGACGGGCTTCGACTGGTAGAAGTCAGCGCCGGAACCGACCATACCGCTGCAATGGACAGCGTTATCAACCGAACCATGGCTTCATTGGGCGACCTGCGGGGTTTTATCCTGAAGTCAAAGTCGCCGTCCTGCGGGCTGGAGCGCATCCCCGTGCACAATCTCCATGGTCAAATCGTCCGCCAGGATGGCCGCGGGATGTTTGCTGACGCGCTGGTCCGTCACTACCCACAGATGCCGGTGGAACAAGAGTGCCGCCTCGAGGAAGACCAGTTGCGGGCAGACTTTATCGAGCAGGTCTTCGCCTACCATAAGTGGCGGCAGGCGTTGACCCGAAAATCATGACGCCCTGCGGCAGCCCACAAGACGTCTTTGGACAATTGAAAGGGTTCTAGAAGCCGTACAACAACGAAACAGAAGTTTCCGTATCCGTTGAAACCGAGTCCGGTGGCGCATCGGAAACGTGGGTCACGTGATACGCCAACTTCATGGACAGATTGCCGATCACGCTGGCCTGTACCGAAGTTTCAGATTCCGTGATGACGTTGTTTTCGTCCAGGCCGATCTCGGTGGAGAGTTTCTGACGGAACAGGGCGTTTTCCGACAGCTCAAAATCAAGGTGGGCCGCAAGCCGCGCAATGGCTTCGCTTTCTTTTCGGTTACCGTCGTCGTCCGGCTCATCCAGTCGGTTGTACCGGTAACCGGCACCGGCGGAAAGATCGAGAAAGGACTTGTCCCCCAGCTCCCACACCCGGTGTCCGTAACCAGTGGTCGCCGAAGTCCGGTAATCGTAACCGGAAAACCGGTCATTCTCCCAACCGCCCCGCAGGAACCAGAACTGATTTTCCGAGAATTTGTAGTTGGTTTCCGCCTCCACCCGGTAACGTTCGGCGGTGGTCTCATCTTCGGCTTCCGTGTAGGCAGAGCGCAGTTCCCCGATATTGCGCCAGGCTTCGGTCTCATGAACCACGCCCAGCCGGGCCTTGAGGTTGGTTTCTTCCGAGTTGCCGGTTGTCACCAGCAGACCCAGTTCCGCTTCGCCCCTCCAGGGCTCCTGTGCGAGGACGATCCCTGGCAGGGTCAGAGCGACTACTGCCGCCACCTTGCAAATATGTGTCATGCGCTCTCCGTTAATGGATAAGTTCAGGCAGGGGTCTTGCTCCGCATTTCTCCCCTGGCACTACGGGCGGCCTGTCGGGCGCGCTCGGCTTTCTTACGGGCTTTCCGATCGGCGATCACCCGGGCGGCTTCACCACCCACGTGGGCCTCACCCCGGGCCTTGGCCAGGCGTACCTGACGTTCCCGTTCAGCGAACCGTGCCCGTTGCTCGTCGGTCAGGGTACCGCTGCATTGATGACAGCTGACTCCACGCCGGTATTCCGGTCGCTGCTTGTCGGCCTCGGTAATCGGGCGGCGGCAGGCATG
>CAYMQO010000106.1:0-4429 GCA_964392405.1 uncultured Marinobacter sp. | reverse complement strand
CAGTAACCGGGTTTACGGCCCGCTCAAAGGTTCCGATCTCCACCTCGTACTGGTTGCGGGTATCGATCAACAGCACCTCGGGATCCGAGATCAGATCGTTCCAGGCCTCGGGCTCAACATAGGTTCCGACCGTGCGCTTCGGGTCGATACCTTCCACGCCCATGGTGACGATTTCTTTCTTGAGTTTGACCTTGGTCCGTTTGAAGGGCTGGATATCAACGAAGGACTCTTTGTAATCAATGCCGTCGAAACGCGGATCACCGGCAAGCCACGCCCGGACCGCATTAATGCCCTCGCGGCTGCCGGCAATGGTGCCGTTTATGCCTTCGCGGGCCAGTAGAAGGGTGCCATGCACATCATTGGTCAGCATCAGATCCAGCAACGGCTGGCGTAAATTCTGGTAATCATTCAGCTCTGCGAAGCGGTACAGGGCACAAACCACAATATCCTGAGACATGAATACTCCTGCGAGCCGGATCGTAAATCCGGAGCATAGTCATAAGGAAACGCGCCGGCACCGCCGACGCGCATTCGTTAGCGGGCGAATTTTAACCAAACCCGGGAGTGAAAACCAACGGACGGGCTCCGCTGGGTGTTACTCTTTGTTCAGTTCCCGCTCAACCACGGCGGAAAGTTGTTCCCAGCCCGGACGGTTCAGGGGGATATTATTTACCAGCACTGTTGGCGTACTCGCAACCTGCAGCTGGATGGCGACATTGCGACTGTCAGCGACCGCTTCCCGATGCAACTCAGACTCCATGCAACGGTTGTAACGGCGCATATCCAGACCCAGCTCCTCGGCGTAGGTGGAGAACTGCCCACTGACTTCCCTTAATGTCTGCCAGCTGGACTGCTCGGCAAACAGGCGGTCGTGCATGCCCCAGTACTGGCCCTGATCACCGGCACAGCGGGCGGCCATGGCGGCCTCAAGTGAGTGGTTGTGTTGTGGCAGGGGAAGGTCAAAGAATACGAAGCGAACCTGACCGGACTCCACGTACTCCTGCTTCAGGCGCTGGCTGGCTTCCGCGAAGCGGGCGCAGGCGGGGCACTGGTAGTCAGCGAACTCACGCACCACGACCTCAGCGTCTTCCGGACCTACGGAAACGCCGTACTGATCCAGCTCTGCCGGAAAGGCCGGCGTATCTTCTGAGACTTCCGGCAACTCCCCCGGGCCCGTCAGGGACGGCTGGGTCAGATAGTAAAGGCCGGCAACAATCGCCACGGCGATAATAAGAAGGCCGGCGAACACCAGACCTCTACGGGAACGTTTGTGAGGCGCCGGGGCCCCGGTTTTCTGACGACGTTTGGCTTCACCCATGGACAAACTCCTGTAAACGGTAGCGATTCCAGAGGCGCCTATTCTGGCGAGTCAGAAGGCGGGACACAACTGGCGAACGCAACGGCAGGGTTACTCCGTCATAAAATGGGCCAGTAACCGGTTAAGGCGATCAACCTCCCGCCGCATGTCCCGAACCTCATCCAACAGGTCCAGGGACATGGCCAGTCCGGGCAGGTTGATGCGCAGGTCCCGTTGCAGTCGCTGCGCTCGCCGCAGCCGGGCCAGGGCCTCCAGGTCAAAAGCCCAGTCACCGGCGTTGGTCACCTCGTTCACCGGTGTGATGACGCCATGGCTGACCAGCTTGATCACAAACTCCGCATGACATTCACCCCGCTCGCAGATTTCCCGCAGGGTGAAAGTTCCGGCGGGATCTTCGACTTCGACGGTGATGGTGGTGTTCCGGGTTGTCATCCTGCCCTCCTGTCACACATGCAGCTTGCTACGGGGGTTAAAGGCCTTCTCTGCTTCCGCCAGTTGCTGGTACAGCTCTTCGGCCTCCTTACTGTGTTGCTCTGGCATCACGACCTGGAGGATCACAATCTGATCGCCCGGCTGTTTGCCCGGCAGGCCCTTGCCCTTGAGTCGGAGTTTGCGCCCACTGTTTGACCCTTTGGGGACTTTCAGACTGACCTTGCCGACGACGGTCGGCACCGTCACACTGGCGCCGAGGGCGGCCTCCCAGGGGGCCACCGGCACGGTCAGCAGGATGTCACGGCCTTCCACCGTAAATACCGGGTGTGGAGCCAGTTCCACTTCAATAAACAGGTCTCCGTTCTCACCACCACCGGTCCCTGGTGAGCCCTGGCCCTTCAGGCGGATATGCTGACCTTCCCGCATCCCGGCCGGGATCTTCACGTTCAACGTCTTCGGGCGGGTCAGAATGCGACCCTGTTCGTCGACTTCATGGGTCGTAAACTGAATCTGCTTCTCGCAGCCGTGGAAAGCTTCTTCCAGAAACAGGGCCAGACGGGCGTGAACGTCTTCCCCCCTGCTCTGCATGTTCTGGCGAAAACCGCCAAAGCCCCCACCGCTGAATCCACGGGCGCCGCCACCAAAAACCTCCTCAAAGAAGTCGCTGAACTGGCGGGCGTCCGCCTCGGTATAGCCGCCACTGCGGAAGCCTGATGCACTCTGCCAGCCGGGCGGTGGCTCGAAGGAACCGTCACTGCGGGCACCGTACTTGCGGAGCTGGTCGTACTCTGCCCGCTTTTCCGGGTCTTTCAGCACTTCATAGGCTTCGCCCACGTCCTTGAATTTCTCATCCGCGTCTTCTTCCTTGCTGACATCCGGGTGGTACTTCCGGGCCAGCTTGCGATAGGCCTTCTTGATCTCATCCGCAGAGGCCGACTCGCTGACACCGAGCACTGCGTAGTAATCCCTGAACTCCATTGAGTTTCCTCGCATCTGGTCAACTGGATGTTCCTGATATCCTCTATAGTTGACGCGATCGGGGAAATTACAAGTCCGGGGCTATCGGCAGCTCACGCTTGTGAGCGGTGGCATGCCAGGCTTTCAGGATGACATTGCGACTGTGCTCCGGGATGGTTTTGCCTTCCAGGAAATCATCAATGTTATTGTAGGTCACCCCCAGGGCGTCTTCGTCGGTTTTGCCCGGCGTCAGGGATTCCAGATCAGCGGTCGGTACTTTATCGGTGAGCCGGCCGGGGGCGCCCAAAGCGCGGCCGATCTGGCGGACCTGCCGTTTGTTCAGTCCGGTCAGCGGCGTGAGGTCGCAGGCGCCGTCACCGTATTTGGTGAAAAACCCCATCAACGCCTCCGCGGCATGATCGGTGCCGACCACCAGCCCGGACCTTGCTCCCGCCACTGCATACTGGGCGACCATGCGCTGGCGTGCCTTGATATTACCGGTGACAAAGTCCCGATGTGCTGCATCACGGAACTGCAGTCCGCCCTGCTCCAGCGACGCCACCAGGGCATCGGTTGCCGGCCGGATATCCACGTCCAGCACTTCATCCGGCTCGATAAAGTTCAGCGCTTCACGAGCATCGGCCTCGTCCATTTGCTCGCCGTAGGGCAGCCTCATGGCAACGAACGTTGCTTCGACACCGCGGGTGCGAGCCGACTCCACCGCCAACTGACAAAGCCGGCCCGCAACCGTGGAATCCACACCACCGCTGATTCCCAGCACCAGCGTATGCTGCCCGGATGCCACCATCTGGTCTCGCAGAAACGCGACCCTTTGATGAATCTCCCGGTCTGGGTCGATCTCCGGGCTCGTTTTCAATGCATGAATGATCTGGTGTTGAGCCCCATCCGGAAGAATATCCATTCGTTACCTCCTGTTGTGTCAGCGTTCGTTCTCGGCCATACGATGATAATGGGGAATGCGCTCCAGCGCATAGTGGGCAGCGGCCAGCCGAATCTCATTACGGTCTCCGTCAAAGTGGCGGGTCTCGGTGTAACAGAACTGCAGGTCACCACAGCGTACTGCCCAGCCAAAGCATACCGTGCCCACCGGTGTGCCGTCGTCCCCGGCTGATGGCCCCGCGATACCGGTATTGGAAATAGCGACGGTGGCATTGTTCCGGTTCAGAGCGCCCTTCGCCATTTCTTCCGCCACCTGTTCGCTGGTGAGCCCGTATTCATCAATAGTGTCGAAGCTGACCTTGAGGTAACGGTGTTTCGACTCTGGCGAATAGACCGCAAGGCCGCAATCCATACAGCTGCCACTGCCGGGAATCCGCGCCAGCTCCGAAGCCGCCAGCCCTGCGGTGCAGGACTCCGCCGTGGCCAGTATCAGCTCATTATCCTTAAGGTAGTCCGCAATCTTTTCCAGCATGTCCATAGCGTGTCTCCGTATAGGGCTGGGTATCACTGAGACTATAGACACTGGACGGGCAGGGAAATTGTGCGGGTGGCACTATTGCGGGATTGTAAGGCGACGGGGGAGGGAAACTGGAGGGAAAACAGACAGAAGCCGGACCAGCCGGCTCCTGTCGGGTACTCTGTCCTTAGCGAACCTTCGGATCCAGCTCACCGGCCTCGTAGCGCTGGAACATCTTTTCCAGACTGAGCGGCTTGATCTTGCTGGCGTTTCCAGCCGTGCCGAATGCCTCATACCGGGCCACG
>CAYMQO010000105.1:0-7055 GCA_964392405.1 uncultured Marinobacter sp. | reverse complement strand
GGCTCGACGAAAACGAAAACTATACAAGACAGCAAAAGAACAAAGAGGCCGCCAACGGTGCTATATGCCAGTACCATTTCAAATCCGTTTGCACGATTTTTTACGTTTAGATTCGGATAGATCAGTCGGAACTTGGCGGAATTTTGTATCCAAGGCGATACGATTGCCCAAGCAAAGGCTATTGTATTTAAAAGCCCGAAGTCCAGGGTGCCTGTTTCCCAGTACTCGCCTCTGGGCTGCAGTTCTTTCTTGAGCCGGCGAGTTAATGTGAGCCTGAGAAACAGCCATCCGAGCAGCATGAAGAGGCCGCCGAATGTTCCGATAAATGCAATCAATACGTGTAAGGGCATGGCACTCATTTGAATATCCAGTCATACATGGCAGTAAAAAACCGCTTCAACACATGGTCTACGCCCACTGCCGCAACCCCACCCGCAACGATGGCGACAGCCAGCCCGACGGGCGTTATAGTCAACACGAAACCGACAGCTACACCAGCACCGAGCCCCATAGCAAACGACCCACCCTCCACCACCGCCAATCTCTTCCAATCCGGATCACCGTTCTGGTAGGCGTTATGCACCTTGTTCGCACGCATGCCGCCATCCACCAGCACCAGACCCGGTGCGACCACCCGCCCGGCTCGGGCAAAGCCGGCCAGACGCTGTACATCAACGCTTTCCGATACTGGGATGGACTCCCAGACCTGACGGCCGGTAACGGTTGTGGTCTGGCGCATACCAAAGGCGTGATTGTTCAGGTAGTTAAGAGACCGGGCGTTCAACTCGTGGTTCATTTTGATAAACGCCCGCTCGACCACCCGCTTGGCCTGGTTCAATGTCGCCGGTGCGGCCCGGTGGTTTTTGAGGTTTTGGTAGTACTGGTTGGCATGGTCGTAATAGCCAATGGCGGACAGTACCGGGTTAGCCAGGGCGACGGCGCCGTTGATGCCACCGCCACCAAATGAGAGCAGGTTGCCGGCAATATCACCGAGCCGAAGGTCAGCAAACAGCCTCGCCGTGCCCATGACCGCAGCCCCCCAGCGTACTGGCTCAGTTGCGAGAGGGTATTCTGTTGTTCTGCCGTGCAGGCGCTCAGCGGGCCGAGGCTTACCGACGGGCTTTGGCCTGTCGAGGGCACCATGACCGGCCTGCGTGGTGCGCAGTTACTCTGTGCCGTCAGCGAGCTGTTCGCGGACAGAATTCGTTGCCGAAAGTCTTCTGAGGACTCATCAGCGGGGCAGAACTGGTTGGCGATATCGTGGGGTGTGGTGAATGTTCTGGGGTAATAGACTGATGAGGCCATCGCTCGTCCCTGATCGTTATGGTGGTTTGTACAACATCCTGTTGTCGCAAAGATACCAAAATCTGTCGGAAGTAAAAGCCTACATTGTCGCCAATGCCTGATACCGGCGGAGGGCGTTCAGCTGTTACGCGGTGAAGCGTGAGCGTTATCACAGTCCATGGGCCGCCGGTCCGCGCCTCATAGCACAACATTCTGTTCACCCTGCAGGATTACCTGATGCTCATCGATGCCACTGGCAGGATGATCAACCCCAACAAGCGGGGCCACATCCCCGACAGACTGCCACCGATACTTAAGCGCCTGGAGCTGGACCTTGATGAGTGGCTGACCGAAGCCACCGAGTTCGAAGCCCGATACCAGGACAACCGCCGCGCCCATCTGGACCGACGACGATCCGTCGCCTGATCGCTGCCTGATCCCCTGCCTAAAAAAAAGAAACTGGCATCAGCCAGAGCCCACCTGTACTTAAAAACTCTCAGATAACGCTGTATCAGCGGAGAACGGCGGCTTCTCTGCGCGAACTGCGCCATCCAGGCCAAAATCGACCGCCTTTCTATCCATAGCGTCCTATGGATGACGGGCTCTTTTTAGGAGGTGCCTGTCCGTGGTTCCCCTTACCGCTATACCAAGACAACTGACGCCCGCCATACCCGCCATACCCGCCATACCCGCCATGCAACACGATACTTGAACACTCGGGGCTGACCATGGTTCGATACGATAAGACTCTTAATCAATGCAAGGACCAGCATGCCCCGCCCAAGAGAACAGCAGATTTCCTTGGCTGACACGCCCTACTACCACGTCGTTTCCCGGTGTGTTCGCCGCACTTTTCTTTGCGGTACCGATCACCAGACCGGGCGCGACTACGAGCACCGGCGGAAATGGATCGAACAGCGGCTCCGGTTGTTGTCCTCTATTTTCACCATCGATCTCTGCGCCTACGCCGTGATGTCCAACCATTACCACCTGGTGGTCAGGCTCTGCCCTGAGCAAGCGGACAACTGGAGTGACGACGAAGTCCTGAACCGCTGGACCAGCCTGTTCAAGGGGCCACTTCTGATTCAGCGCCATCAGGCGGGTGAGCATCTTGCAGAAGCGGAGCTGCGCTTTGTGGCCCGGGCCGCAGGGGTCTACCGGCAGCGACTGACCGACCTCAGCTGGTTTATGAAGTGCCTGAACGAGTCGATTGCCAGAGAGGCGAACAAGGAAGATGACTGTACCGGTCAGTTCTGGGAGTCACGCTTCAAATCCCAGGCCTTGTTGACGGAGCAGGCATTGCTCGGCTGTATGGCTTACGTTGACCTGAATCCGGTGCGTGCCGCCATGGCCGATACCCCCGAGCAGTCGGATTACACCAGTATCAAGGAAAGGATCACGCCGCGCTTCAGTCTCACTGAAGCTATTCAGGCACAGAGCGAACAAGCGTTTCTGAAGCAGTTCCCGCTCCCGCTGAAACCGCTGGTGGAATTTGACGGCACGGCGAGGAACGAGCCCCGGCACGGCATACTTTTCAGCCTTCAGGATTACCTCGAACTTGTGGACCTGACCGGCAGGATCCTCAACCCGAACAAACGCGGGCATATACCCGAAACAATGCCTCCGATTCTCAGGCGAATAAACCTGAACCTTGAGGAGTGGCTGACAGAAGCCACCGGCTTCGAAGCCCGATACCAGGACAACCGCCGAGCCCACCTGGACCGACGACGATCGGCCGCCTGATATAACCCCCTACCCCCAAAAAACCCCGAACTGGCTCAAGCCAGAGTTCACCCTTACCTCAAAACTCACCAATAACGCCATTTTCCAGGAAAATAGTCGCTCTCTCCGAGAATTGACCACTCAGACCCAAACCAGGACTCTTCGCGCTCAATAGCTCCCTATGGGTAACGCGATCTTTTTGGGGAGTGCCTGTCCATGGTGATTTTGTTTTGGGGAGTGCCTGTCCATGGTGATTTTGTTCATCCCTGATGAAATAGTGATCTGGTTACAACATCCTGTGTCGTAAAACTACCAGAATGAGGTACTGATTACAGATTCGGGACCCTATCGGTCGCAAGAACGGGACGTCTGTCACTTTCTGCTTTGCGCTGGCTCATTCCTCCCTCGTGCTTTTCAGTTCGACGTCACTCCAGGTCAGCTTCAATTGCGTTGCCCGAAAAATGCCACTAAAGTATCACTACCAGTTGCACTCCGGGGTGGGCCATGAAAGTTGAACTTGTTACAAACCTTAAGCGCCAAGCCACGAAAATTCTGGAAGACCTACGGTTTTCTAAAGAACCAGTACTGATTACGGAACATGGCCGGCCATCGGCTTATCTTGTTGATGTTGAGGACTACGAGTTCATGCAGCGTCGCTTGGTGCTGCTCGAGGGGCTCTCACGAGGAGAGCGTGCTGTACTTGAGGGAAAAACGTACAGTAAAAGTGAGGCTAGGGAGAAGATGAGTAAATGGCTGAAATAATCTGGACAGAGCCCGCTCTTCAGGAACTTGAAGCCATCGCTGAGTACATAGCTCTGGATAACCCTGCTGCCGCAAGTCATCTGGTCCGGGAGATTTTCGCGAAAACAGAACGCCTGGAAGATTTTCCTCAATCCGGGCGGATCCCTCCTGAGCTCCCTGAGTCAGTCTACAGGGAATTAGTAACTCCACCCTGCCGCATTTTTTACCGTGATGAAGAACAGCGGGTTCTTATCCTCTATGTCATGCGAGAAGAGCGGCAGCTTCGTGCATATATGCTTAGAAGCAGCTAACCAGACGCAATAATTGGATACTTTCACTCCGCTTCATCAGTCAGAACCAGCTTTTAATAATGCAACGATGACAAAACCTTACCAGACAGGTGAGACGCACTTACCTGGACTGATCGATCAGAACGCGGGTATCGCGGATGATTCGAGCCATTCGCTCCTCTCCGGATAGCCCGTCGTGGTATCTCTGAGATGAATGGTAGACGCCGGGATGGTTATAGTACTTCGGTTTCGACCGGTGATAAGGGGCCTTGTCGTAGCGCCGATGGTCATGGCGATACTTATGGTGTTTGTCGCGGTGGCGATCGTGGTAGTAACGACGGTGCTCGGCGCGCAGTATCTTCTTCTGATGTCCCGGTGGCAGTACCCTGCCCCGGTCCAGTTGCTTCTGGATACCCGGCGGGGTGCCATGGCCACGGTAGCCATCTGCTTGCGCCAGGCCGGCAAAGCCCAGCACGACAATCAGGGCACTGCTGATCAGGAGCTTTTTCATGATGACTCTCCCTTCTTTCTTTTGGCAACTGCGACATGCTATCCGGAAAAATTTCCGTGAAGCGCTGTACTCAGGTTACCGAACAGAAGAGGAATGTCAGCGCCCGAAGGCGGAATTTGCACAAGCTTTACACCGGTTGACGCACTGCTTCTTAACCCGGCTTGAGTTCGTCCGGCTCAGGTTGATCGCCGAACAGTCCGGGCTATGGCTGATAAAACAGGTCGCTGATAATCTGATCACGGTCGCTTTCAAGCAACAAGGGCTTGAAAAGTTCTCGTGAGGCATCCGCAGTCAAACTATCGAGAAATTGATCTGCCGTTCTTTCAAATCGTCCAGAATTCGCCAGTTTCAGAGCCAGTACGTAGTTTATGTCAGTCGCGGGCTCCTCAACCGAGGATTCGTAGCGCCGGCTGGCTTCGATGTAACACTCCTGGTGATCGCTGTATTCAGGGTTGCTCGCTTCCCGGGCCATGCACTGGAAAAAGTAATCCTGAGGACTGCCAGATAATTCAGCAACCGCGTCCGCCTCGCTTGCGGCTTCAGTCAGCTCTCCCAGCCGCACCAGGACTCGCACTCTCTGCTTTCTCGCTGGCAAATATTCGTCATTCAGATCAATCGCCTCGTTCAGGAGGCCAAGCGAACGACGGAACTCAGCTTCGCCGGAAGCAGGAGAGGTCAATTTCACGGCCTCTTCCGTTAAACGTTTTGGTGACTCATCCGAGGATGTGGAGCAGCCTGTCATCAACAAGAGAATTAAAAAGAAAAGAGACGGTCTCATTATCTTATTCCGGTAATTTTGATGGCTACTCGGAAAGCGAAAAGGTCGCTCTGAATTCGATACGTCAATTGTTCAGGAACTGTCTTAATGACGAAGCCTGAACGAATCTTTCCTCTTCTCTATGGCACTTATTTCCTGTTGTTAGCGGTAGCCTGGTTTTCCGTTCCCGAGTCATGGCGAACCGCTGTTTTCTTTGTGACATACGCTTCTGCGTCCGTTGCTATAACAATTTTGGGCGCTCTGATAGATCGAAGGGATGCGGCGGCTCAAGATTGATCGAAATGAACACGTCGGCCCTGCTCTGGAGGCTGACCTCTAACACGGGCTCTTTTCCGTTCCATTGACAGGCGCTCGCAGAAACCATAGATCCCTATGGATAACCGACCCTTTTAAAGAATACCTGTACATGGTTTTCACCCTGACCAGCTTAATTTCTACGGCACGGTCAGGCATCGCTGGGTACCCTCTACGACACGCTCGCTTATTGGGTCAACAAGTGCCTGAAGAGATCGGGACCATGCGAGCTCGCCCTGCCGATACTGGAACTCAAAGATACACTGAAATAACTCAACGCCAGCATCCAGAGTTTTTAAGGAGTCACGCGCTTGTGGCGAGTAGGTGCCAGCCGAGTAATAATGCATTAACTCCGGTGAGTTTTTAACCGAGTCGCAACTCATCATAAACCCAATCTCGCCAGAACCACTCTTCGTGAGCAGCATCAGCGTATCCGACAGAAAGTCACCCACCGTAATAGAAGCGTTGCCCAGGCAAGACTGCTCCGCAGGGAGCAGAGTGTCGGGTGCGTGTATTAGCTCTCGGAGCAGCACCTCACCGGCACGGTTTTCACTTGAATCGCCGGGACTTTTCGCATGACTGGGGCCAATGAGTACGAAAATAAAGCACAGGGCCACTATAACCCTGCCTTTTACCTTGCTGCTCATAAAAACGCTCCCCGGTAAAAAACGACTGCTCCATTACCCCCGTACACTTGTTCAAAGGTATTCATGAATTGTGAAATGTGTTCCTTTTTGACCTTATTGGCTGTGTTGCTGTAGTGGTAAACCCACGGCCAGATCAGGACACCAATATGCTTGGCTGGCATGTTTCCCATAGACTCATCGGGCTTGATGTTTCTTGCCTGCGTTACAAATATAAGACCTGGTGCGTAGCATGAGTCTCTGGTTATTTTTTCGCGCGACCTGACATAAATCTTATTAAAAAAAACGTCCACTCGAATAGTCGCGCCTTCGACCGCGTCATCCTGACTATCCGCATAACTGAGGTATTTACAGGACGCGTTCTTTGACAGGTCATAGCCCATCAGATGACTCACGTAATGGGCACATTGGTTCTGATTAAAGTCACTGCCAAGACTTGAATGGCAGATCTTGTCTATTCTCGAGCCAACAGTGCTATCGATCCTCTGGACGAGGGCATCCATTTCTTCAAGCGTCATCTTGCGTTCCTCCCTGGAAAATTATTGACTATCAGTATTCTAAAATTTCGATTATCAAACAGGTGAGCGGGGTGCCCGGCGCGATACCGATGGGGTACAGCCGGCTCTCGGATAGCAAACAAAGTCCTCGCCGCCCGTAACCCCATGGTGTTGACGGGTACTACGTTCTGTTTCAACGGTAACAAACCGACGGAAGACGCTCGACTTTTACAGGACGAAGTGTGAGCGTTATCACAATACCCCAGCCTCGGTCAGGGCTTCGAACGACGTATA
>CAYMQO010000104.1:0-7077 GCA_964392405.1 uncultured Marinobacter sp. | reverse complement strand
CCCAGGGGTTACAGTCCACCAGCAGGGCCGAACTCTGTGCGTCCATGGCGAAGGTGGCCGCCAGATTGAAAGCGGTGAGTACTGAGTTATCCGACGTCCCCAGCGACGACACCAGCACGGAGAAATTCACTGCCCCTGCCCGGTCCCGCAATTTGATACGGATCTCCCGGAAGGCATCCAGAATGGCCTTGTTCGCCATACCCGGATAGATGATCTTGCGTTCCCAGAGCTCCTCTTCCGACCAGGGGCGCGGGTTGTTGATCAGGTCCAGTGAAATGGATGCGTCGTAAAGGGAGGGCGCATGGGGACTGACTGATTCGTCCCTTATGGCCCAGTTCGGGCCCGCCTGACCGAATGGACGCGTCGCGAACTCCGCCTGCCGGTGATTCCGCTCCTGCCGGGCCTCGTTGAGAAGTGCCGCCTCCAGATGGGATTTATCACTCCCTGGCGTTAGTGCCTCAGCGGAATCCAGGGACGCATCGCGCTCACTATCGGCGGCTCGTTCTGCCTTGTGGCGTTCCTGGGTTTTCAGCAGCGCGTTGTACAGTTTGTTGTTATCCATGAAAACTAACCGCCCAGACCGGCAGAGCCGCCGGAGAATGTGTTGGTGATCTGCTGCGGTGTCACACCCATAATGCTGAATATCAGCACAGCGAGATAAACAACCATAAAGACCGCCAACACGGAGAGCACGATCAGCGTGTCCTTGCGCATCAGCCGCTCTTTCCAGCTACTGGAATAATGCGGGATGGAGGCCAGCAACGGGATATCACTGGGCAGCTGAGTCAGCAACGTCCGGCTTGACCGCACCCGGTTATCAAACATGACCAGTGCCACCAGCAGCCCAAGTACCATAGTGCCGCCAAGAAACGGTCCGGCCATACCGACCTGATGCAGCTGGAGCCCGTCCCACCGTGTCGGGTACGACGCCGGCTCCTGAATGCGGTAACTGACGCCCTGGCCCTCTACATCCAGGGTCATGGAAAGGCGAGCCTTCTCCCGGCGTTCCAGCATGTCTTCATAGACATTCTTGGTCACCGTGTAGTCCCGGGTCAGTTCTGCCAGCTCCGCTTCATTAGCCGCAACCCGCTCGGCACGCTCGAACGCATCCTCAAGCAGTTTTTCCAACGACGCCAGCCGGTTGCGGCGCACCTCCAACTGCGTTTCGGCATCGGACAGTTTCAGTTTCAGCTGTTCGTATACCGGGTTCTCCATGACATCGCTGGCGGCGACATTGCGACGTCCAACGTCACCCCGGGCCTTGCGCGCACGCAGGTCTTCCAGTTGTCCCTTTACAGAGACAATGTCCGGGTGGGTATCGTGGTAGCTCAACCGGAGATCGGCCAGGGTGCCTTCAAGCTGGGCAATCTGACGGTCCACTTCTGTGCCACCACCGCCGCGACTTACGGTCCGGTAAGGCTGCTCTTCCGCCAGCTGGACAGTGGTAAGCTCCACCTCTGCCTGAGTCTGCTGAATCGCCAGACGGAGGTCTTCGATCTCAGCCCGCAGGCGTTCGATACGAGACTGGACGTTGGATGTAGTGCCGTCCTGGTTTTCGGAGCGGAACTGTTTCAATCGCTGTTCCGCCTGCTCCAGTTGACGCCGGTAGGTCGATACCTGGGCATCGATAAACTGGTAGGCACCCTGGCTTTCCGAGCGCTTCTTCGCTGACGTACGCTCCATGAAGCGGTTCAGGGCGGCACTCAACACACGAAAGGACTTGTCCGGGCTATCACTGCGGTAGCCAAGCTCAAGAAAGTTACGATTGGAAACTCGCAGCGTGAGCGCATTTCGCAAGGCCGCAATTTTCTCGCCCTTTACATTGTCAGTCTCACCCCCCGTGAGCAACCCGGCATCAAAGGCCACCTGCTCCAGGTAGGAACGGCTCTGCAGCATCTCCCGCGCTTCATTAACGCGATCGATGGGAGTCACCTCAGCTGTACCCCTCAACAGGGGCTGCAATATGCTGGATGAGTCCGCGTACAGGAGGGCCTCCGACGTATAGGTCTTGGGCGTGACATAGCCCAGCCCCAGTACACCGGCCGTAACACACATGAAGATGATGGCGGCCAGCACCCGATAACGGTAAAGCTCAAGCTTTACCGCATTTGCCATATCGAGAATGTACCGCCAGTCCATCAGAGCTCTCCACGCAACAGCGACTTGCGGGGAACGCTCACCACATCACCCGGCTGGATGGTGTAGTTAGTGCGCATATCGCCATCTTCCAGAATCGCTTTCAGGTTCAGGTCGAAGCTCTCATACTCTTCACCGGTCTGCCGGTGCATGACCGCCCGGCTGCCCGCTGCGAATGGAGTCAGGCCGCCTGCTTCAAGCACCAGGTCAAGCACGGTCATGCCCTGCCGGTAGGGAATGGAAATCGGCTGGCCTACCTGCCCGGTGATCCGCACCCGGCTGCGGAATTCCGCACTGACCGGACTGTCGACCACCACAGTCACCTCAGGGTTACGGATCACCTCACTGAGACCGGTAGTGATTTCCTTGGCCAGATCCTCCGGTCGCATGCCTTCGGCTTCCACATCACCCATCAGCGGCATCGAGATATGTCCGTCCGGGCGCACAACAATGGCCCGGGTCAGCTCCGGGTTGCGCCAGACGTGTACCGAAATCGTGTCGCCCACACCAATGCGGTAATCATCCGGTTTGCTCATCGATGCCGGCGGATTGTTCTGTCCTTCCGGAACGCCGGCGCAAGCAGCCAGCAGACCGACTAGCAGAGCCATAACGGCGGTTTTCAGTGCTCGTATCCTGTAGCTGTCCATAATGCTATCGCACCCCTTTGCCCAGTAACACCACTTCAACCGTCTGGATCATGATCAGAAAATCCATCACGATGCTGTGGTTTTTTGAATAGTACAGGTCGTATTCCAGCTTGCCCCGGGCGTCTTCGATCGATGCACCGTAGGGGTAATTCAGCTGGGCCCACCCCATGAGTCCCGGCTTCACATAGTGCCGGGTGTTATAAAAAGGCACCTGCTCCTTGAGCTGCTCGACAAACTCTGGCCGTTCCGGTCGGGGGCCAACGAAGCTCATTTCGCCCTTTATCACATTCCATAGCTGGGGCAGCTCATCCAGCCTGGTATTGCGGATAAACGCACCCACACGGGTTATCCGGCTGTCGTTCTGCGCCGCCCAGCGGGCCTGACCGTCTTTTTCGGCATCCTGCCGCATGCTGCGGAATTTGTAGATGCGAAAAATCTGTCCTCTGGCCCCGACCCGGTCCTGGCTATAGAAAATCGGCCGGCCGGTTTCCAGCACAATGGCCAGCGCTGTAAGCAGCATAAAAGGCGCCATAATCACCGCCAGCGTCAGACTGATAACCAGGTCCACTACCCGCTTGGTCAGATCCCGGGAGCGGGAAGCCTTGAAGCCGTCGGAGAACAGGATCCATGAAGGGTGCACCAGCTCCAGCCGCGCCTTCTTCAGTTCCCGTTCGTAGAACGCCACCGCATCGGTCACGGCGATACCCCGCAGCTTGCATTCCATCAGCGCCTCCACCGGCAGACGGCCCCCTTCGCTCTTGCGACGCTCCTGCTGGGCAATCACAATTTCAGAAATACGGTTCTGGCGACAGAACTGATAAAGATCTTCCGGTGCCGGCAAATGGTGTCGCGCGTCCACCCGCGGGTCAGCGGAATCCGGCACACATCCCATGATGCGGATACCCGAGGCCCTGAGATTTCTTTCATAGTCCGTAAGCAGGGCTTCCGCAAATTCGCCACCGCCGAAAACCACCACCCGCCGGGCCAGTTGATCAGAATCGACAACTTTCAGAAAAATCTGACGAATCAGGGTGACCAGAAGAATGGCCAGAAGGACGGCCCAGAACAGCTTGTCACTGCCGGGGCTGACGTTGGGAAGCAACATATAGAGAATGGTCAGCGCAAGTCCGCCCAGAAAGCAGAACGCGACCAGGGTGCGGAAGAACATGGACGCGAATCCCTCGCGCACCATCGCAAAATACACCCCCATGGCGAGAGTTCCGCAACTCATCACCAGGGCGAACAGCAGCGCGGCACCGGCGCTGGTCCGGAGACTGGCATCCGCTGCGCCCACCTGGTCCAGCACGAAGCCCAACAGGTAGAACGTGCTGAACAGCGCGGCAAACTCCAGCGTCCCGAGAACCAGGTACGGAAGATGGAGGTAGTGTTTTCTAATACGTATATAGGACACACCGAACATCCTTGTCGTCTCTATAAAATCCGTCTGGCGCTGCCCGCGAGACCGATCCGGGCAGCCCATCGTTACCGAATCCGTCAGACGACCTCTGCACGCCTAATTTAACGTCATCCATTCTGCGCCGGCCTGTACACAATCTCAAGGTATCCCGTATCAATTTGTAACGAAATTTTACAACCTTTAACGGACTCCCGCGAGATCGTGATCAAAGAACGGGGTATTTCCGGTGACATGAGGGTGCTGCTAAGGCTACTATCTGAACGGTTATGAAATCCGGACAGGTTTCACGAATAGTATTCAGGGAGAGGGAGAACGGAGCCTCCTATGACAGAATCAGCCAAGTCAGTCACAAAAACCCGGCAGGTCGACGGTGCCGTATTGCACGCCCTTAGCGTTGACGTTGAGGATTACTTCCATGTGGCGGCCCTGTCCCAGGTAATATCACCCGATGACTGGGCGACTCTTCCTTCCCGGGTTGAGCAGAACACGGAGCGTCTGCTTGAGCTGTTCGACCGACAGCGGGTGAAATGTACGTTCTTTGTGCTTGGCTGGGTCGCGGAGCGGTACCCGCAACTGATCCGGAAGCTGGCTGACCAGGGACACGAGATCGCCTCCCATGGCTACAGCCATCAGCTGGTCTACCAGCAGACACCGGCGGTTTTTGCCGAGGAAACCCGCAAATCCAAGCTGATTCTGGAAGATATTATCCAGCGGCCAGTGACCGGCTACCGGGCAGCGAGCTACTCCATCACCCGTGATTCCCTGTGGGCGCTCGACATTCTGGCGGAGCTTGGATTTACCTGGGACTCCAGCATCTTTCCCATCCACCATGACCGCTACGGTATTCCGGATTCGCCGAAAACCCCCTACACCATCCAGACCAGTAACGGTGCCTCCCTGCGCGAATTTCCGCTGACCACTGCACGCATTTTCCGGCTGACGATTCCCGCAGCGGGTGGTGGTTATTTCCGGCAATTCCCCTATCCGGTGTTTCGCCATTTGTTCCGTCTGGCCAGTGCCGGGGGCACACAGCCGCAAATGTTCTATCTGCACCCCTGGGAAGTGGACCCGGACCAGCCCCGGTACGACAACGCAAGCTGGTTTTCACGGTTCCGGCATTACACCAACCTGGACAAATGTTACGGGCGCCTCGAACGGTTGCTGCAGGATTTCCGTTTTGGCACCGTAAGCGAAAGCTATGAGGCGTATCAGCCTGATCGCATCAAACTGCACCAGAATGAACTGATTCGCCTGGCCTGAACCCGACACGGACCTGAACCATGTATCTCGAGCATTTCGGATTACGCCGCCAACCCTTCCGCATGACGCCGGAAGACGATTTCGTGTACATGAGTCAGCAGCACTCCAGAGCCTTCGTCTATATGAACTCGGCGATCTGGAGCCCGGAGGGCTTCGTGGTCATCAGCGGCGAGATCGGGTCTGGCAAGACCACCCTGCTGAAAAAGACCATCCGCAGCCTGGACGGCAACCTCAAGCTGCTTCATGTTTCTTATACCAACCTGAAATCCGACGATTTCTTTCGGCTGCTGGTCCACCAGGCCGGCATCCAGGCCAGCACTGAAAGCAAGGTCACCATGCTGTTCGCCATCATGGACTACCTGCAGATGATGGCTGACCGGGGGACCCCAGTGGTACTGGCGGTGGATGAGGCGCAGAACCTCAGCAAGGAAAACCTCGAAGATATCCGCATGCTGGCCGGCCTCGAGGGGCTCGGCGGCCCGGCCATGCGAGTCATCCTGCTGGGCCAGCCCGAGCTGAAGGATCATATCCGCAAGATCCAGCAACTTTCCCAGCGGGTAAAGCTGTTCTTCCATCTGGAAGGCCTGTCCGAAAAGGAGACCGGCGAATACATCGACTACCGTCTGCTGGTGGCAGGTCACAAGGGCCCACCCCTGTTTGACGAAGCCATGGTGAAAGATATTTTTGCCATGAGCGGCGGCATTCCCCGGGTCATCAACAAACTCTGTGACGGCCTGATGATGTGCGCCTACTCCGATGAGCGACAGGTGCTGGATCGACGGGACCTGGAGGCGATCCGGAAGGATCTGCTGGGGGACGAGCCGGCGATTGGCAACAAGCCGGAAATTCCCACCAGTACCAGCTCGGCGGACTTCGAGCCGCCGGCGGCGAGCGGCGTCAGCGTCAGCGGGGAGCTGGGCAACACCCTGTCCCGCATGGCTTCTGCGCTGGAGGGCATTAACGAGAAACTGGGGATGTTGCTCCATGAAAAAACCGGAACCCCGCCACCGCAGGATTCCGGTAATGTGAAGCCTCTGTCGCCGGGGCGACACAGGAGCAATTAACTTCACGGCCACGGAGACTCACCGAATCCGTGGCCTATTGCTCAGATGTGTTCCACTTCCTCGATTTCATACTCCACGGTGCCCGATGGCACGCGAATGGCGACCACATCGCCTTCGTTCTTGCCAACCAGCGCCCGGGCGATGGGTGATGAAACCGAAATCTTGCCGTCCTTGATGTCGGCCTCGTCCTCACCCACGATCTTGTAGACGACCTGCTCGTCTGTTTCTACGTTTAACAGATGCACGGTGGTTCCGAAAATGACCCGGCCGGTATTTTTTATGGAGGTTACGTCGATCACCTGAGCCGCCGCGAGCTTGCTTTCAATTTCCTGGATACGCCCTTCAATAAAGCCCTGCTGCTCCCGCGCCGCATGATACTCGGCGTTCTCCTTGAGATCGCCATGCTCGCGGGCGTCGGCAATGGCTTCAATCACTTTCGGGCGCTCGACAGACCGAAGCTGCTGAAGCTCATCCCGAAGGCGGGCTTCACCATCAATCGTCATGGGTACTCGAGTCGTCATAGTTGCGTTCCTGAATGCAGTTCCTGCAGACG
>CAYMQO010000103.1:0-7105 GCA_964392405.1 uncultured Marinobacter sp. | reverse complement strand
TGCTTCAGGAAGCCTATGTCGAGCGGAGTACCCGCCGGGGCATCGTTGGCAATATTTTCAAGGGTAAGGTGGTCCGGGTCCTTCCCGGCATGGAAGCGGCGTTTGTGGACATCGGGCTGGAGCGTGCAGCGTTCATTCACGCGTCCGACGTGCTGCCCACCAACGGCGACGGCGAGCCCGCGGAAGTGAGCACCGGCCCCCGCACGGTACCCGATATCCGTACCCTGCTGCGGGAAGGGCAGTCGCTGGTGGTGCAGGTAACCAAGGACCCCATTGGCACCAAGGGCGCCCGGCTGACCACCCAGCTCTCCATACCCTCCCGTTACCTGGTCTTTATGCCGGGTGTTCACCATATTGGTATTTCCCAGCGTATCGAAGATGAAGACGAGCGCGCCCGCCTGAAGGGTATCCTGGAGGACGCCATCGGGAAGCAGGATGACTGCGGCGGGGGCTTTATCATCCGCACTGCAGCTGAAGGGGTGTCCGAAGAAGACCTGCTGGCCGACATGACGTATCTCCAGCGGCTCAGCCAGTCGATTACCGGTCGTATCGAACACGTCAAGGCGCCTTCCGTCATTTATCAGGATCTGCCGCTTTTTATCCGCACCATCCGGGACCTGATCCGACCGCAGACAGAAAAGGTGCGCATCGACTCCCGGGAAAGCTATCAGCGAGTGATGGAGTTTGTGCGGGAATTTGTGGCGGAGTTTGAAACCCGGGTGGAGTATTACCCGGGCGAACGGCCGATTTTCGACCTTTGCAGTGTGGAAGATGAAATCCAGAAAGCGCTGAGCCGCAAGGTGCAACTGAAATCCGGCGGCTATGTGATCATCGATCAGACCGAAGCGATGACCACGATAGATATCAATACCGGCGCGTTTGTCGGTCATCGCAATCTTGAAGAAACCATCTTCAAGACCAACCTCGAAGCGGCCCGGGCCATCAGTCGCCAGCTACGCCTGCGCAATCTTGGCGGTATTATCATCATCGACTTTATTGATATGGAAGACGCCGAGCACCAGCGCCAGGTATTGCGCATGCTGGAGAAGATGCTGGAGCGGGATCATGCCAAGACCAAGATCACCGGCGTCTCCGAACTGGGCCTGGTGGAGATGACCCGCAAGCGGACCACCGAAAGCCTGGGGCAGATCCTGTGCGAGCCCTGCCCGATCTGTGATGGCCGGGGCTTCCTGAAAACCGCGGAAACCGTGTGTTATGAAGTGTTCCGGGAGATCCTCAGGATCAATCGTGCCTACGATGCCGAAAGCTACCTGGTGATGGCATCCCAGAAAGTCGTTGACCGGCTGCTGGATGAGGAGGCTGATAATGTGGCGGACCTGGAAACCTTCATCGAAAAATCCATTCGCTTCCAGGTTGAGCCCTTCTACAGCCAGGAGCAATACGATGTGGTGCTACTCTGACCAGCATGGGCCAGCCGCAACCCGCCTCCCCTGAACCCGCCGGTGCTTCCGGGCGCAGCAAACCCCGGCTCGCCCGCCTGCTCTTATGGGCGCTGATCTGGCTGGGCATTGGTTTACTGCTGCTGGCGGCCGTAGTCGTCAGTTGGGCCCGGTATACCGCTGAGCATATTGACGATTATCGGCCCCGGCTGGAAGCGCTGCTCAGTGACCGGCTCGGCCAGACAGTACGCATCGATCAGCTATCTGCCAGCTGGCATGGTCCGGACCCGGTCCTTCAGGCCGAAGGGGTGACCATTGCCCACCGGGACGCACCCGAGGAAACTGCCGTTTCCCTGCAACACCTGCTGCTGCGTCTTGATGGCCCCAGGTCCCTGTTGCGGGCCCGGCTGGTGTTCCAGCGTATGGAAGCCGATGGCCTGGATCTGGTGCTGGTACAGCATGATGAAGGCCACCTGTCCGTCGAGGGGCTGACCCTTCCCGAGCCAGGGCCGGGGCTTACTGACGAGACCCTGACCAACGAACAGTGGCTGGAACCCCGCCGCTGGCTGAATGAACTCTCCGGCCGTATCGCCAACCCCCACGTTCAGCTCACCCACGTTACCGTCGGCGTGCGAACTCCCGACGCCGACATCACCTTTGTGGATATCCCTCAGCTTGAACTGGCCTACCGGAACCGGGAAATGTCTGCCTCGGGACGGGCCATGCGGCAGGGCACGTTGGAACAGTTAGCGACCTTCGTGGTGCGCGGCCAGAACCTGTTCGATGGGCGTTTCACCGGACAGATCTGGGCCGAGCTGACCCCTGGCGGCCTGCTTGAGGGGCTCGCCCGGGGGCTGACATGGCGGGGCTTTGAGATTGATGAACTGGACGCCCGGGCCCGGGCATGGCTGGCGTTCAGCGATGGACAACTCGAGCGGCTGAATGGCGATCTGCAGATTAACGAGATACAGCTACAGAACGAACTGGAAGGTTTAACCCCACTACAGGATGTTTCCGCGAGAATTGGCTGGCGGCGCACCGACGAAGGCGGCAGTGTTCATATAGACGACCTGCAGTGGACGTGGCAGGAAGATCAGGTTTCGGGCCTGGCCGCCCGGGCCGACTATGATCGCCTGACCGTGCAGGTGCAGGTTCCCACGCTGGCGATTGGCCCGCTGGCCCGGCTGGCGCAAGCCTCCGGACAACTGCCGACCCGGGCACAGTATCATCTGCGGGGGCTGGCTCCCGACGGAACCCTGTCCGCCGTAAATCTGGAGATTCCGCGGAAGGTTCCCGGCGAGTTTCAGCTTTCTGCCCGGGTGGACGGTGTGTCGGTACAGCCCTATCAGGGGGCTCCAGGCGGCAGCAATGTCCACGGCCGGGTATGGCTGAATCGCTACGGTGGTCAGGCTCAGGTGGATGGGGAAGACATGACCCTGCACTTCCCTGAACTGTTTTCCGGGCCCTGGACGTTCCGCCGGGCGTCTGGACAGGTGGGCTGGCTGATGGAGGGTGGGATCACCCGGGTCTTTGCCCGTAATCTGGATGCGCAGTATCAGGAAGCGACGCGGCTTGAAGGTGCCTTCGATCTGCGACTCGACCGCTACGGCGAAGATAACCTGGGGCTGAAGGTCTCCGTCGAGAACGGTCGTGCCGATATGCTGGCGGAGTTCGTGCCGGAGAAGGTGGTCGACCCGGAGCTGTACCAGTGGCTGACAACGGCCATTTTCGAGGGTGAGGTTGTCCGTGGTGAATTCTTCGGCCATGGCCAGATTGGTGAGAATATGCCCCAGTTCGGGTTCAGCACGGCCATGGAGTATGAGTTCCGCGATGCCCGTGTGGCCTACGATCCGGCCTGGCCGGAAGTGAGCGATGCCAGCGGTCGGGTCCGTATCCACAACGGCCTGACTGAGGTTGAGCTGGACCAGGCGCGCACCGGCGGGCTGGTGTTGCCCCAGTCCAGGGTGGTGGTTACCCCTGGGGAAGAATTTGCAGTCCTGGATATCGACACCCGGGCGCAGATAACCGGAGAGCAGATCCATCAGTGGCTGGAAGAAACCCCGCTGGGGGAAATGGCCGGTGATGCCCGGGACGGCCTGCAGGTATCCGGTGATTATGCGCTTGATCTGGCGTTACAGATTGCCCTTGCGCCGGACCAGCCGGTGGGGGTGGAGGCCAGCCTGAACACTGACAATGGCGAAGTGTATCAGGCCGATACGGATCTGCGCTGGGAAGCGATCAGCGGTGAGCTTGGCTACAGTAGCGAGCAGGGTTTTTCCGGCCAGCCGCTCAATGCGCGCTTTCTCGGTCAGCCGGTCACGGTGGAGCTGGCCCTGTCGCCGGAACAGAGCCTGAAAATCACCCAGACCGGCCAGACCGATATCGCGACCCTGGCGGGACGGCTGTTGCCGGAGGGCCAGGCTGTTGCCGGGCTCGAGGGCCGGCTGCCCTATACGGCGTTGCTGGAGTTTGCGCCCGAAACGCCCACCCGGCTCTCCGTCAACGCCAACAGTGCGGGCCTCTGGTCTGACTGGCCCGCGCCCCTGGGCCGCGAGGCCGGCCAGGAAGAGCAGGTACGCGTTGCCGTGCGGTGGCTGGATAACGATCGCCTGTGGTTGAGTGGACGCTGGGGCCAGCGTCTGGGTGCTGTCCTGGAGTGGCGCAGCCAGGAGTTCTACAGTGGTATGGTCTCGGTTGGCAATACCGACGCCGTATCGCCGGGAGAGCCGGGGCTGGTGATAAAAGCCGATGTTGAGCGTTTCGCCCCGGCCGAGTGGCAGTCCTGGCTTGAGCGCTTTATCGGCGAGGGCGCTACTGGCACCGGACCAGGCACGACGACTGCAACGGCTGACCTTGAATGGCTGAACCGGGTAGAGCTGGACGTGGCAGAACTGCAGGTAGGCCAGCACAGCCTTCCGGGCGTGAGCGTCACCGTCGCACCGGAGGCCGGTGGATGGTTGCTGACCACCAACTCCGATCGGGCCACGGGCTACGTCCGTATTCCGCCGACCGGCGATCAGGTGATGGTTCGGCTGGACCGGCTGGAACTGGCTGGAGCCACGGATCAGCGGGACGGGGAAGCGGAAGCCGCGCCGTTACTCACGGCAACAGAGCAGTTGGAGACTTTCCGCAATATGGCGGCCGGCCAGTGGCCGGAAGTGGATGTGCGCATTGATGCCCTGTGGCTTGGGGAAAATCCTGCGGGTGCCTGGTCATTCCTGCTGTCGCCGTCTCCGGATCAGATTACCCTGGAGGACCTGCAGGGGGAGATCGGCGCCCTGGCCTTTGATGGTCAGTTGCGCTGGGGCGTGACCTCCGGAGATGAGCGGACGGTGATTCAGGGAGTGCTGGAAGGGGGCGGGCTTCAGGATATTGCCGCGTTGTTTGGCATGGAGGCCCCGCTGACGAACGAATATTCCGTGATTGATCTGGACGTAGGCTGGCCAGGGCGGCCTGACCAGTACGCCATGGGCCGTCTCGACGGCAGTTTCAGCCTGCGCCTGGATGACGGGGTGATCCTCCGCAATAATGACACTGCTCAGCTGTTCCGTCTGTTCAATCTGCTGAACACCGATACTCTCCAGCGCCGCCTGAGTTTCGATTTTTCTGATCTTTACGAGGCCGGCGTGGCGTTCGATGCCATGTCCGGCAACGGCACACTGGACCGGGGTGTTCTCAGCTGGAATCCCGATCTGCAGATGGCAGGCCCTTCCGGTGCGTTGCGCCTGTCGGGTTCCACCAATCTCGCCGACCGCACCCTCAACATGCGGCTGGTGGTTATTCTGCCGTTAACCCAGAACCTGCCCCTGGCGGCCATTCTGATGGGGGCGTCTCCGCCGGTGGGCGGCGCCCTGTTTGTGCTCGACAAACTGCTCGGGGAGCCCTTGAGTAAACTGACCAGTGCCACCTACAGTGTGGGGGGAACCTGGGAAAACCCTGAAGTGAACCTGCGCAATATCTTTGACGCTGGCAATCAGAAGTCCGAATAAGGCCAGGCCGCGCTGATACGTTCTGTAACGGGAGGACTCATGAGCAAAATACCGGTCGCCGCCATCCAGATGGTCAGTACCCACGACAGGGATGAAAATCTGCGGCAGGCGGAGCAGCTGTTACGGCAGGCCGCCGGGCAGGGCGCAAGAATCGCCGTGCTGCCGGAGAACTTTGCTGTACTGGATACCGCGAACATGCCCGTTCACGGCGGTCAGGAAACCACACCCGCAGGACCGATACGGGGCTTTCTGGCTGAGCAGGCCCGCAACCTGGGCCTGTGGATTGTCGGCGGCTCGCTACCCGTTGCGGCCCGCCCTGATGGCGAAGCGCTGACCGACCGGGTGCGGGCGAGCTGCATTGTAGTGGATGACCAGGGGCAGGAAGTTGCCCGCTACGACAAGATTCACCTGTTTGACGCCCAGGTGGAAGACTCCCAGGGTCAATATCGGGAGTCGGACACCTTCGAGCCCGGGGAACAGCTGGTGACGGTGGAAACCCCTGCCGGCCGGCTCGGCCTGGCTATCTGTTATGACCTCCGCTTTCCGGAGCTTTTCCGTCAGTTACGGGAGCAGCAGGTGGACTGGATCACCGTGCCGTCGGCGTTTACCTGGCAGACCGGTGACGCTCACTGGCAACCGCTGCTAAGGGCCCGGGCCATCGAAAACCAGGTCTGGGTGGTGGCACCAGGGCAGGGCGGGCAGAACAGCCCCTTACGGCGAACCTACGGCCACACCATGATCGTGGACCCCTGGGGCCGGGTATTGGACGAGCTGCCGGAAGGGGCGGGGGTGATCATGGCGGAGCTGGACTCTGACTATCAGAGGGAGGTCCGCCAGCGGATGCCGGTATGGCAGCATCGCCGGCTTTGAGTTTCTGTCAGCCGGCTTTTTCTGATTCGTCGATGCACTCCCGCAGATAGCGAAACAGCTTCTTCGCCTGCCCGGTACTCTTGCCGCCCTGCACGTCTTTCTGGGCATTCCTCAGCAGGTTACGCAGGTGTTGCACGTCGGCGGCCGGGCATTGCTCCACAAAGCCGGCGACTGCCGGGTTGCCTTCGGCAATCAGCCGGTCCCGCCAGCGCTCTGCCAGATGATGGCGGCGGGTATGCTCCTCACTGCCGGCATCGAACGCTTCCACGGCCCGGCGCAGGGCGTCGGGGTCGCTCTCGTTGCGGATGACCTTGCCGATGTACTGCAGGTGACGGCGGCGCGCCTCGTGCTGGCGTATCCGCCGGGACTCCAGCAATGCAGCCTTCAGGGTATCGCTGATGGCAAGCCCCGCGAGCTGGTCATCATTCAGGTCCATCATGCGTTTGCCCAGGTCCTGCAGCGCGTGCATTTCCCGCTTGAGCTGTGATTTGCTTTTGACGAGTTCGTCGTCTTCCGGAAGATCGGCCGGTTCGTTTATGCTCACGGGTTATTCGCCCTCGTCAAAGTAGTTGTTGATCAGCGCTTCAAGCGCTGCAATCGCCTGCTGTTCATCGGGGCCGTCAGCCACCAGGTCGAGTTGGGTACCCTGGCTGGCAGCCAGCATCATCACCGGCATGATGCTCTTGGCGTCCACTTGGCGGTCGCCCTTGACCAGCTCGATGCAACACTGAAAGCCGGATGCGGTTTCGACAAGCTTGGCTGCTGCGCGGGCGTGCAGACCGAGCTTGTTTATAATCAGGACCTGCTGACGAATCATGGGTTATCGCGGTGTTGAGGGTTGAGGTG